>JANOCH010000350.1:0-5695 GCA_031412015.1 Chitinophagaceae bacterium | reverse complement strand
AGGTTTACTTTATCGCCAGCGCTGCCTTCCACACGGGGAACATACAGGGTCTGATCTTTTTCCACTTTAAATTGCTGACCGGCTATTTTTATTACTGCTATCATAATCTGAAATTAGGGATGCAAAAGTAAGGGAAAAACTGTAACTACCAAGCAGAACACCAAACTTTTAAAAGCCTTGTACAACTTCTGTTGGGATGGCTTCCTTTATCTTTGCGACTCAATTGAGCCGGGATAATTTAGAAAATGAGCCGTAAACGTCGGTAAAAAGCTTATTTTGACGGTCCTGATTTTTACAGTTGTTCTCAACTGGCCCAAAAAATAAATATTAACAGTTGAAAATCAAGTCATTCTTAGCAAAACCCTTTGCTTCCTATATATATAAAGGTATCCGGAAGGGCATGGCAACTGCCATTGCAGACCAGGAAGCTATTCTTAAGGGCCTGATAAAGGTGGGCCGGGATACCCAATTTGGTAAACAGGTCGGGCTGGATAAGGTTAACAACTATGAAGAGTTTCGCCAGGCTGTTCCGATCCGGGATTATGAGCAGATGCGACCATATATTGACCAGATCAAAGAGGGGAAGCACAACGTACTTTGGAAGGGCAAACCGATATATTTCGCCAAGACTTCAGGCACAACCAGCGGCACAAAGTATATACCTATTACTAAGGAGTCAATTCCCAACCATATCAATACGGCCCGTAATGCGTTGTTGTGTTATATGGCTGAAACCGGGAATACCCGGTTCGCCAATGGCAAAATGATCTTTTTATCGGGTTCGCCTGTGCTGGACCGGGTTGGCGGTATACCTACCGGTCGGTTGAGCGGAATTGTCAACCACCACGTGCCGGGATACCTTCGCACCAACCAACTTCCATCTTACGAAACGAATTGCATCGAAGACTGGGAGTCGAAGTTGAACAAAATAGTGGATGAAACGATCAATATGGACATGACGCTCATCAGTGGCATTCCTCCATGGATGCAGATGTATTTTGACGAGTTAATAAAAAGAAGCGGAAAGAATATCAGTGAATTATTTCCCAACTTCAGCGTGATGGTACAAGGTGGTGTAAATTTCGAACCTTATAAGGCCAAATTATTTGAGAGCATTGGCAAAAAGATAGACAGTATTGAATTGTTTCCTGCCAGCGAAGGTTTTTTTGCTTTCCAGGATTCACAAAGCGCCGAAGGGCTTTTGCTGAATACAGACAGCGGTATTTTTTTCGAGTTTGTTCCAGCCAATGAAATCGGCAATGAAAATCCTTCGAGATTATCATTGCGTGATGTAAAGCCGGGAGAGAATTATGCATTGATCATTAATAGCAACGCTGGTTTGTGGGGATACAACCTGGGAGATACAGTGAAATTTGTATCGGTCAATCCTTATCGACTCGTAGTAACCGGAAGAACAAAACATTTTATTTCCGCTTTTGGCGAGCATGTGATCGGTGAAGAAGTGGAGTATAGTTTACTGAAAGCGGCCAAGGAAGAAAATATCCAGATCACCGAGTTTACGGTAGCGCCTTTTGTAAGCGAAGGAGAAGGCAGATCTTATCACGAATGGTTTATCGAGTTTGAAAACAAACCGCCTAATATGCAGGAATTCGCCAGGAAAATAGATGAGAACCTGCGGCAGAAGAATGTGTATTACGATGATCTTATTGGCGGCAATATTTTGACACCATTGAAACTGACACCTGTGAAAAAGAATGGATTTATTGATTATATGAAATCCGTTGGTAAACTGGGTGGGCAAAACAAAGTACCGCGACTGAGTAATGACAGGAAAGTTGCCGACGAACTGGCGAAATGGAAAGAGAACTGATTTTTTATTTTTATCTAGTGATTCAATGACGAATGATCATCCCACAAGACGCATTGCCATATTTGGTTCTACCGGTTCTATCGGCACACAGACTTTAGAGGTGATAGCTTCTAACCCGTCTGTTTTTTCTGCCGATGTGCTCACCGCTTACAACAATGAAGAATTATTGATCGAACAGGCCCGGCGATTCAATCCCAATATTGTTGTTATCGGGGACGAAAAAAAATACCAAAAAGTAAAAGAGGCTTTATCGTCAGCTGACATCAAGGTTTTTGCAGGAGAAAAGGCACTGGAAGAAGTGGCCGCGATGGATTGTTACGATCTTATGCTGGCGGCTATTGTCGGCTATGCAGGATTGAGGCCTACGTTGCAGGCAATCGGAATTGGTAAGCCTGTTGCATTAGCGAATAAAGAAACCCTGGTAGTTGCGGGAGATATCATCATGCGCAAAGCAGTAGAGAACAGGGTGCCCGTGATACCCGTTGACTCTGAGCATTCAGCCATCTTTCAATGCCTCGTTGGTGAAACGAGGAACAGGATCGAAAAGATAGTACTCACTGCTTCAGGCGGGCCTTTTTTAGGTCGGAAACCTAATTATCTGGTCAATGTAAAAAGAGAACACGCCTTACAACATCCCAATTGGAACATGGGCGCCAAGGTTTCCATTGATTCCGCGACATTGATGAATAAAGGGCTTGAGATGATCGAGGCAAAGTGGTTGTTTAATCTGAAGCCTGAACAGATACAGGTGGTCATTCATCCGCAAAGCATCATTCATAGTATGGTGCAATTTGAAGATGGCAGTATCAAAGCACAAATGGGATTGCCCGATATGAAACTACCCATTCAGTATGCATTGGCATTTCCAAAACGCATCGCCAATAATTTTCCCCGCTATGATTTTAAAAAGGTAAACACGTTGACTTTTGAAGAGCCTGATCTGCGCACTTTCAGAAACCTTGGGTTGGCGATGGATGCTTTGAATAAAGGGGGAAACCTACCGGCCGTTATGAATGCCGCGAATGAAATTGCTGTTTACGCCTTTCTCCGCAACAGGGTAAATTTTTTGGATATGACGGATGTGATAGAGAAGACCATGCAAAAAGTGAGTTTTATTGAAAACCCCACCTTAGAAGAGTATTTTGAAAGTGATGGTATGGCCAGGAACTTCGCCGCCGATCTTATTAAGCTCTAGGTTCTTCAACACCAATCTTTTTTGGCGCAGCCTGTTAATCTTAATAAAATCAAATAATTGAGAAGTGGCTTTAAAAGGACGGATATTTAGCTGATATTTGCGCTTCTTATAAATTAAAAATTATCCTGAGTGAACATGTATTTATTAGCAATTAATTGGGCTTCGGTAAGTGTGCAGGTAGGACAGTTATTGCTGGCCTTATCCATTTTGATCATACTTCACGAATTCGGCCATTATATAACAGCCAGGTGGTTTGGTTGCCGGGTGGAAAAATTCTTTCTTTTTTTTGATCCATGGTTCGCCCTGGTCAAGAAAAAAGTAGGCGATACGGTATATGGAATTGGCTGGCTTCCATTGGGTGGATATGTGAAGATATCCGGTATGATCGATGAGAGCATGGATAAAGAAGCGATGAAGCAACCGGCGAAGGAATGGGAGTTTAGAAGCAAGCCGGCCTGGCAACGTCTTATTATTATGCTTGGAGGTATTATCATGAATGTGTTGGTGGCCTTTCTGATTTATGCCTTTGTATTGATGATATGGGGAGAAAGGAAAACACCCAACGCCAGTTTGAAAAATGGTATTTGGGTGATCGATTCAGTGATGCATAAGTTCGGTTTTCAAAATGGAGATAAGATCATTTCCGTAAATGGTGACACCATTAAGAATTTTGAAGACATACAACTTAAAGTTTTGATCGGTGGCAGGAACGTGGTATTGGAAAGGGAAGGTAAGATCATGGAACTTCCATTGCCGATCGATCTGATCGATAAGCTGATCACCCGTAAGGATAAGAAAAGGATATTGATGGCTGAACGCTTGCCGGCTATTGTAGGAAAATATAAAGACAAGGACACAGCGAATGGTAAAAAAGCGGGACTGCAACCATTTGATCAGATACTTGCGGTGAATGGCGAATCCGTAAATTTCGTTGACGAGGTAAATAGGATCGGTGCGAAGAATAAAGGAGGAGTGGTTAACCTGGATGTCAAAAGAAACAACGACTCCGTTCAATTGTCCTGCAAAGTAAATATGGATGGAAGATTGGAATTGGCTTTGTTAAATGATGAACAATATGATAGCCTTGGTGTTTATGAAGTTGTTCATACGAAGTACGGGTTCTTTTCAGCCTTTCCGGCAGGTGTAGCAAAGTCTGTTGAAAAGTTAAGTGGTTATATAGATCAGTTCAAATTGATCCTTAACCCCGAAACAGGAGCCTACAAGGGACTGGGCGGATTTAAAGCGATCGGTTCTGTGTTCCCTACCGAATGGAGTTGGGAAGCCTTCTGGAATATCACGGCTTTTTTATCGATCATTCTTGCGTTCATGAACCTGTTACCGATTCCGGCTTTGGATGGAGGACATGTGATGTTTACCTTGTATGAAATGGTGAGTGGCAGAAAGCCGAATGAGAAATTCATGGAGTATGCCCAGATAGCCGGCATGATTTTGTTATTAATGTTGATGTTATACGCCAATGGAAACGACTGGTTTGGTTGGGGAAAATAATACGAGTCTGTAGTCGATAGTCATTATTCGGGAATCAGACTCCGGACTAACGACTCCCGACTCTGCTCCGGGGCTGTACCGGTTTTGACAGCATAGATCTTTGAGAGTGTAAGCATGCCGTGCGTTGGATAATTAGCACGATAATCTGAATATTCAAACTTCAAATGGCAATACACAGTATGCCATGGCTGCCTAATCAGTGATTAAGTAGTCATTAGGGCCGCTTGAGCAGGTTGACCTGTTACCAGCTCCGCCGCCGACTTAAAACAAATACAGGATGCTGCAACTGAAGGCTGTGACGGTTGCTTAAGACCCCCGAACATTCGGGGCAGCTAAGCGATGAATTGGTTTGTTCATTTCCTGTTCATCGCCGACAAGCAATAATGAAATAAGCATGTAGAAAGCTTTTGACGAATATGTTTGGACAGGGGTTCGATTCCCCTCAGCTCCACCTGACGGGACAACTCAAGATTTTTAAAAATTTGTGTTGTCCCATCAAACTAATTACGTCCAACCAGGCATTTAATAATATTGTAAAACTGATGACAGGCAAAAAGCCTGCGAAGGGAAGCGATATTCTTACCCCGGAGTTTACGAAGGAACAAATAGGTAAGTACAACAAGTTTTATGAACGGGCTTTTGCCGGAGAAACGTTCACTGAAATCGAGCATACTGAAATGTCTGGAGATTTTTGGTCGGAGATTTCTTTTTACCCGATCTATGAAGGCAAAGCCGTTGTCGGTACTGCCTGTTTTTCACGCAACATTACTGAAAAGAAAAAGGCGGAAGAAGAAATTAAAAAATCAAACGAACGCTTCGAAATGGCAGCTCTGGCTACCAATGATGTAATGTGGGACTGGGATCTGCTAACGGACAAGATATGGTGGAACAATAACTACTACTCTCATTTTGGTTTCAGCAGGGAAAACACAGAAGAAGATATCAGTTCCTGGCATAGAGGACTACACCCCGACGATAAGGATAAGGTATTGTCCGGAATAAAGTCCACGTTAAAAGGGCATCAGGATTTCTGGACCGATGAATATCGCTTTATAAAAGGTGATGGTGCGACAGCATTTGTATTAGACTGTGGATATATCTTATACAACCAAAAAAACAAGCCTTACCGGATGGTTGGCGCGATGCTGGACATTACGGGG
>JANOCH010000349.1:0-5344 GCA_031412015.1 Chitinophagaceae bacterium | reverse complement strand
CATAGGATCTTTCGGGTCGTGGATAAATTCACCTGTTTTTTAATGGTAAACTCTTGCCCGATAAAAATCTTCTCTCTATCTTAGACTCCGCAAGCAAGTTCTTTTCACTATCCGATAACCATCGGATCTAACTGATCCATCTCCTTCCTTTACCTGTTAGTCCTACCGGGAAAGACTCGTATCCGGGCCGTAGGTATGTTCAAGCCCCTTTCGCTTGAATATTCGGGTTGAAACCAAGGAAATAATGAGTTGAAAGCTCTCCCGCATTTGTCGTGAGAGCTTTTTTTATGCCAACACTTCAAACCCATGTCAGGATAGATAATAAATAGCAGGTTGAAATTTTTAATAAGTCTTTCATATCTTCCGAATAAGAATACCCAATGTAATTTTTTGTTGACGATGATATTCCTGGTGTACCTATTAATAGCTGATGTGCATAGATAGGTTTAAATATGAACACACAAAACTCACTGCAGAAAAAAATCGGCTTTTGGTCCGCCACATCAATTGTGGTCGGCAGTATCATAGGATCAGGCGTATTTATGAAGCCGGCTACCATGGCTGCTCAATTAGGTTCACCCATTTGGCTGACATTGGTTTGGATCATTGCGGGGGTATTCTCATTGTTTGGAGCATTGATCTATTCAGAGCTTGGCGCTATGCTTCCCGAGACTGGCGGTATCTATGCTTATTTCCGCCGTATGTTTGGTGACTTCTTTGCATTCCTTTATGGATGGGCCGCTTTTTCAGTTATTAATACGGCAGCTGTAGCCGCTATCTCTTTTGTTTGTGCCCAATATGCCGATTATTTTTTGCACCTGCCAAGGTTTGATGCAGCAACAGAACTAGCCTACGCCTGGCACATTCCTTTTATCGGGGACTTATATCCGTTGCAGAATTTTGGGGTAAAACTATTGGCTGTATTGATTATTATTTCATTGACCGGGCTAAATTACCGGAGCGTGAAAGCGGGTAGTGCATTCCAGGTTATTTCAACCTTTCTTAAAATGGCGGTGATCGCCGCACTGATCGTTGGGATATTTGTTTCAGGCCAGGGTTCCGTTCAAAATTTTTTCCAGGCCGAAAACCCCAAAGAAGGGATGAGTTTGCTTAGCGGTATTGTTGTCGCCCTGACCGGCGCTTTCCTGGCGTATGATGGCTGGATCAATATCACTTTTATAGCCGGTGAAATCAAACAGCCGCAAAAAAATATTCCGAGAAGTCTGATCGTTGGTGTGTTTTCCTGTATCGTAATTTATGTATTGGTCAACCAGGCTTACCTGTATGTACTGCCAGTAGAAACGCTGGCATCTTCTTCGTTGGTCGCATCGGACGCTATTTCTGTGGCATTGGGAAATACCGGAGGTGCCATAGTCGCCGCGATGATCGTCATCTGCACATTGGGCGCTGTTAATGGAAACATGATGGCGACGTGCCGGATCACTTATGCCATGGGCCAGGACAAAGTCTTTGCACCCTGGGCAGGAAGGACCCATAGAAAATATCAAACGCCCGGTAATGCATTATGGCTGCATGCTATCTGGACATCCATGTTTGTCCTCACGGGTTCATTTGACATGCTGGCGGATATGTTTGTTTTTATAACATGGATCGCCTATTTATTTGGCGCTGTCGGTATATTCATGTTACGAAAAAAAATGCCGGATCAACCGAGACCGTACAAAACATGGGGACATCCGTTGGTTACGGTTGCTTTCATCGGCTTTTCTGCGTTCTATCTTATAAGTACTGTTTGGAATGATATAACCAATTATTTGAATCACCGGCAACCGGTGATCAATTCTGTGTTGGGGCTTGTCATAACTGGGATAGGTATTCCTTTGTATTTTTATTTTAAAAAAAGAGGAAAAAGGTAACTTGCATTTCCTCTCATCAAAAGCATTTGTTGTATGTTACTCGGATACGAATTTTATGGATCTGATGCAAGGGAAAATATGCTGGGAGATGAGTGCGAGCTTGCCCCGCCTCATCCCTGCAACTTATACAGATCCATTTATGAGATTAATTACCTTCCGGATAATTTTAAAATTCCCAAAAGAAGAAATGATTTTTATGGTTCAGGAGACGGTTTTTTATTAGTGTCTGAAAAAGTCCGGAAATTTTGCTAACGACACAAATACAAAGGCCTGACATTTGTGCCCTTGCCGAATACCAGGTATTACTGGTTGAAAACAGATAACGTCGTGAAATTTGACAGAAACAATAAATATTTATGGTTTTCCGACTATAGCAGGAAATGCAAAGCCTATAGAGATATATCATGCCCTACACCTGTTTTTTTGGCGAGTAAAAAGCCCCTGAGTGATAATTTCTTTCGCACAGATCTGATTCTTGGGAGCGACGCCAAAAGCCCTATAATGTGCATAGGTATTGAAACCTATAAAAAACTTAAAAGAGCAAAATTTACAGGTGTGTTCTCCAACGAAATCCTTGATAAATATGACGAAAAGGATTTGCCGAACTAGAAAATCTTCAAACAGATGATGACTGATCCCGATTTTTCCTTCCTCGACTTACTTGGTTACAAGGGCTAACCGGGCTACATCATCTTTTGTATCAATTTCCCCAGCATCATCAATCCATAATCAGCATCATCATCCCATGGTTTACCAAAGCTGATGCGTATACAGTTCGAATAATTACAACTGGCTGAGAATATTTTTCCCGGTGTTATAGAAATGTTGTGCTTCATGGCTTCTGTTCTTAGTTTAAAACCATTCACTTTTTTATTCAACTGTAACCACAATACAAATCCTCCATGCGGCCTGGAAACTTTTGTGTCTTCAGGAAAATATTGTACAATGGCCTGCATATACCGCAGGCATTGGGTATATAAGGCTTTGCGTAAATTTTTTAAATGATATTCATAACGACCATTTTGTAAAAAATGGGCAATGGCTGCCTGTGTAAGGGTGGGAGAGCTGATGTTGTTGATCCTCTTTATTTGCTTTACCTGGTCTATGAATTTTCCAGGGAGCGTCCAGCCAATACGATAGCCCGGTGCTAACGACTTGGTCAGGGAACAACAATGCATCACCATTCCCTTAGTATCATAATACTTACAGGTACGCGGGCGGTTTTTCCCAAAATACAATTCTCCATAAATATCATCTTCTATCAGGGGTATATTATTCTTCGTAATAATCTCTACCAGTTTCTTTTTATTTTCATCCGGCATACAGCCGCCTAAGGGATTATTGAAATTGGGTATCACTACACAGGCCCTGATATCGAATTTCTTAATCACTTTTTCAAGGCAATCCAGTTCAAGACCGCTGACAAAACAAGAAGATACTTCCACTACTTTCAATCCCATACTTTCAATAGCCTGAAAGATCCCGAAGTAATTGGGTGATTCAACAGCCACCGTATCGCCGGGTTTTGTAACAGCTTTTAAACACATGGTGATGGCTTCTAGACAACCGTTCGTGACGATTACTTCATCGGCTTTTATTTTACCTCCCCAATTAAAAGCCAGCTTGGCTACTTGTTTGCGCAGTTCAATATTGCCCTGCGTATGTTCATAGCTGATGCAGTGGTCTTTGCTATTGCGCAATGCATGAACGACGGATTTGTTGAGCTTGGCGGCAGGCAGCAACGACACATCGGGCACGGCCATCGCGAAATTGATGATCTTGTCATTATGGGTAGCGATATCAGCATAGATCGAAGAGATCATTTCTTTTACGCTTACATCATGCGATAAAACATCGGGCAAAATGATCTTTGGCAGATCGGGAAAACGCCGTTGATTAAAACGAACATAGTACCCTGACTTCGGTCTCGACTCGATCAACCCTTTCCCTTCTAAATGATAATATGCCTGGAAAGCAGTGCCCATGCTGATGCCGTATTCATTGCTAAGCACTCTTACGGATGGAAGTTTATCACCGATCTTCAAAACATCATCGGCAATCATTTTTTCAAGACCCGTCGCCACCTGCATATAGAGATGGTCATCGGTAGTAAAATTGTTTTTTCGCATAGTGTTAAAAAATCTGATCTAGTCAAAAATACAAAAACTGAATCTGTTTTTTATTATTTATTTTAGGAAATTTTGTACAAGTTTTTTACGACGGCCGAAAATTATCAGTTAGCAAGAAACGGGTTGATGTTTTTAACTAATCTTATCAGTTTTGCGAAGCCGATAGCAGAAGAATAGCATTTGATGGAAGAAACTAAATTGAAAAGCAGATGACAAAGGAATTACATAAAGCGTATATCGCCCTGGGGTTGGTAAGTTTTTTTTGGGGTACAACGTATATCGCTTCAAGAATCGGTGCCCAACATATGCCAGGGCTATTTGTGTCTGGCCTTCGGCAATTTTTGTCAGGACTTATACTGGTCAGTTACTTTTTGATAAGAGGCCACCAGTTGCCCGGATGGAAAATAATGAAGAAGATCTCCGTGCAAAGCATTTTCATGCTGTGTTTGGCTAATGGTTTACTTACCTGGTCGGTAGAATATATCAGCGGTGGTCTTGCTTCTATTATCGCCGCGTTGGTCCCCTTGTTTGTGGCGGTATTTACTATCTGGTTATCCAAATGCGCAAAGATCACCCGCTGGATGATCGTTGGATTGATCGTCGGTTTTGCGGGTGTGCTCACCATCTTTTATGATTACCTGGCGCAGTTGCAGGATAAATCATTTGTATTCGGTGTGGTATTGGCCCTGCTTTCCACTTTGTCCTGGTCATTCGGTACCGTTTATACGTCGAAGCAAAAGCCACCGATAGATATTCTGTTCAATGTGGGTTTGCAAATGTTAATCGCCGGCATCCTGGTGCTGATAGTCTGCGCACTTACCGGTAAGTATATAAGTATCGCGGATGTTGACAATGATTCCTGGTTAGCGCTGTCCTATCTTATTGTTTTTGGTTCACTGGTCGCTTATTCCGCTTATGTATTTGTTATTGGTAAGTTGCCGGCAACGCAAGTTTCTATGTATGCGTATATCAATCCCATCGTGGCCGTTGTATTGGGCTGGCTACTGTTAGCTGAAAAAATAAATGTGAATATGATCATAGGTACGCTTATTACGTTGGCAGGCGTTTACCTTGTAAATCGTGAAACTAAAAAAGTAAAGCAATGAGCGAAATCAAAATTGTTGATTACCGGCCGGAACACCAACCTTA
The DNA here is from genome assembly GCA_031412015.1 of Chitinophagaceae bacterium. GTDB lineage: Bacteria > Bacteroidota > Bacteroidia > Chitinophagales > Chitinophagaceae > Terrimonas_B. The sequence goes on along the minus strand of JANOCH010000349.1, from coordinate 189 downwards.
TTTCGAGTCCTTTAACCGGCAATGGATCGAGGAATTATTTGAAATGGAGCCGGTGGATGAATGGGTATTGACCAACCCGGGGCAGGCTATCCTGCAACCGGGCGGTGCTATCCTGATGGCCGAATACAATGGCGTGCCGGCAGGAACCGTCGGACTTCGCCGGGTAGATGCTTTTACCTATGAGTTTAC
>JANOCH010000348.1:0-4277 GCA_031412015.1 Chitinophagaceae bacterium | reverse complement strand
AAAGCAGACGATTTTCTCATAAGCAGTTAGTTTTGGTTGCGACCCCTGTTTCCACAGGGGTCTATTTTTTTATATACCTTATGAAACTGTAAATAACTCCGGCGAGGGAGCCTACTCCGTCAGCACTAACATCTCCCATATCAAATGAACGGTTAGGTATAAAATCCCGTTGAATGAACTCGATCATGATCCCATAGCCCAGGCATATTATTCCGGTTACGATAAAATTCCGTTTATTTTTTTCAGCGTTGTCATTCCGTTTGTATATGCCCCAGCAGAAAAGAAAAGACAAAATGGAAATAAGACCAATGTGAACCCACTTGTCAAACATCGGGATTTTAGTGTACCATTTTTCCGAAGGAAAGGCGGAGGCGGGAAGTGTAAATAAAATCGTACAAAGTATTAACCAGCCAAGTGAGGGAAGCAGAAACCGGGATTGCTTTTTCAAGAATTAAATTTGATGCAAGTATAAGTGTAAATTTTAAAAGAAAAGATATTCCTTGTAAGAGGTTGTATGACACAGAGCTCCGGGCATAACAAAGGGACCCCAAAAGAGGTCCCTTTTTTTAACCAACTATAGAACCAAAAATCACTAATAGCAATTATGGTTTCTACTATACAAATACGGTAAGAAGATCATTTCAGATTGCGGAAATCCGGAAATCAAAGATTTCCCAGGGTGTACATTTTGCCCTTAGGAGTAGGGCTGCCTCCTTTCTCTTCTAAAGTAATAGCGAAAGCCTGGGCTCCGTTTACATTTTTCATTTTGAGCAACAATTTCTTTTGGCCTATGAAGAAGTCATTGTCGATCATGCCAACATCTATTGGCTGACCGTCCAGTAAGGCCCAAAGCTGGTATTGCTTTTCGCTGGGTGGTTTGGGAAGGTTGTTCACTAAAAGATACACATCTTTGGATGTACTATCCCAATACACAGTAGCAAAAGAAGCAGGAACATCGTCAAGCCCTTTCATCGCAGCCATCTTCATATTGGGATTTGAAATCATCATGTCTATTTCATCTTCAACCTCGGTTAAACGCAACGCAGCACTATCATAATCCTTCACGAGTCCGTTATAGGTTTCCTGCAACTTTCTATTACGGTTAAATTGAGAAATATTCCAGTACAGGCTACCGGCCAATAACACAGCACAGGCTGCTGCGGCATATTTAAACCAATTTGCTTTAACCACACGAGTCGTCTTGTCTATTGGGATAATCTTAGCTTCAGCAGGTGAAATAGCATCCATTACCTGCTGTTTTAATGCAGGCGGAGGCGCTATGGCGTTTTTGAATGCCTGTTGCTCCATGGCCAATTCAAAATCAACCCTGGCCTGGAGTACTTCAGGGTATTCCCTGAACATTCTCTCGAACTCCGATTGTTCTTCGGGAGAAGTCAGCCCCAGCACATAGCTTTCTACAATTCCACTTGATATGTAATCCTGTACGTTCACTTATTATTTGATCATTGTTCTTAAATGTGTTAATGCGCTTCTTATCCTCGTCTTGACTGTTCCTAAGGGGATATCAAGGATTTTTGATATCTCATCGTGGGTATAACCCTGGAAATAGGACATATCTATTAAGACCCTATGTTCCTCCTTTAACTTTGTCAGCACTTTTTTCAATCCAGTATCCGCCACCTGCGGCAACGTGGCCGATCCGGCCATGCTGGCATTTTCTGAGTTTTCCGGAATAGCCTGGTTTTTTAAAGAATCCTGGTAACCACGGGATCGTATTTTATCTATCGCCGCGTTTCTTGCCACATTCATCATCCAGGTAAAAAGTCGTCCTTTAGTGGGATCATATGAACCGATCTTTCTCCAGATATTGACGAAAACTTCCTGTAACACGTCCCTTGCTATTTCCTGGTCCGGCACGATAGCTCCTATGACTCCCAATAAAGCTCCCGAGTAGTTGTCGTACAGGTAACTAAATGAATAATCACCCCGCTGCTGAAGCAACGCAACAAGTTCTTGTTCACTGTATGTGGTCTTAGTGTTCAAATAGTTGGTTAAGCTACGAAAAGGTGATCAATTGATAGTCGCATTTATATACGCATTTGTTGAATTGGCGGATTTAGCCGGCAACAGCTTCATAACCCGCAGCATCCAGTAAACCTTCAACATCGGCGGCACTGTCTACGGTCATTTTCACCATCCAGCCCTCGCCGTATGGATCATTATTGATCAATTCCGGGGCATTGGCCAATGCAGGGTTCAGCTCGTTGATAGTTCCGCTGACCGGTAAAAAAAGGTCCGACACGGTTTTTACCGCTTCTACCGTACCAAAAACAGCCCCGGCTTCAAGATGTTTGCCGATAGTTTCTACTTCCACATACACGATATCACCCAATTCGCGTTGGGCGAAATCGGTAATTCCAATGGTCGCTGTTGTTCCATCAAGGCTGATCCACTCATGGTCCTTTGTGTACCGGAGATTTGCAGGATAATTCATAATGAATGATTTATAACGCAAATATGAGTAAAAGGGATTTACAAAACGTCCCGGGGTGAAATTATTTTCGCAATTCACCGAAAATATAACGCCGTTCATAGTAGTTTTTACACCATTGGTCGGCTAACGCTTTACAGTTCTATGACACGAGGGTATCTTTGGCTGCCTTATCTAAAAGAGGAAAGCATTATGAGAAAACAAATTGCCTTTTTATTGAGCGTCACGATAGTGGGTTCAACAGTTTCGGCACAAATTATTTCAGGTACAGTAAAAGACCAGCAGGGAAAAGGACTGGAGAAAACAACTATATCGCTGCTTAAAGCAAAAGATTCGTCCGTAATCAAGTTATCTGTTACAAACAACGACGGCACGTTCAAGTTCCAGGCGGATGCAGGCCAGTACCTGGTCAGTGCTTCACACGTGGCCTATGCTCCTCTTTACTCCAAATCAGTGGAGCTGGCTGGTTCAGGTGATGTTTCCCTGGGCGAAATGACTATGACAAAAAAAGAAGCCGCCTTGCAGGGCGTAACTGTTACTTCTCAAAAACCAATGATAGAAGTAAGAGCTGATAAAATGATCGTCAATGTGGAAGGGACGATGAATTCGGTAGGCAACGACGCTCTTGAACTATTGCGTAAGTCACCCGGAGTAACCGTAGATAAAGATGACAATATAAGCCTGGCTGGCAAGAACGGTGTACAGGTTTATATCGATGGGAAACCAAGTCCGTTGAGCGGAGCTGACCTGGCCAATTACTTAAAGAGTATGCAGTCCGCGCAAATAGAATCCATTGAGATCATTTCGAATCCGTCAGCCAAGTATGAAGCGGCCGGCAATGCGGGAATTATCAATGTCAGGTTAAAAAAGAATAAAGCGTTTGGAACAAACGGTTCCGTTAACATGGGTTATGTGCAGGGTCACTATCCTAAGTACAACGGTGGAATAAACCTCAATCACCGCAATGGTAGAATCAATGTATTTGGTAATTACAATTACAACAACGGAAAGTACCTGATGAGTATGAACATGCGGAAGGAGCAGTTTGATACGTTGTTTACACAAACTAACCGGTTTGTTTTTAAAAATAATACGCATGGCTTTAAAGCAGGGGTAGATTATTTTATGGATAAAAAAAATACACTGGGCGCTGTGATTACCGGTAACCTGGCGGACAATGATTTTAATACAGCGGGTCCTATGTATTTTACCTATATCCCAACCAACCAGCTTGTACGAATCCTTCAGGCTACAAATACGAATGATATGAAACGGGACAATGTGAATACGAATATCAATTTCAAACATACCGAAGGCAATGGAAAAGATCTGAACATTGATGCCGACTATGGATTCTTTAAAATCAGAGGCAATCAATATCAACCTAACTATTACTATGAGCCAGACGGAACAACTGAGACCAGCCGTGCTATTTATAATATGATAGCGCCTACCGATATAGACCTTTATTCCGTAAAAGTGGATTATGAACAAAATTTTAAAGGCGGCAAGCTCGGTTTGGGTGGAAAGATAGGGATAGTCAATACCGATAATGATTTCCAGCGCTATGACGTATTTGGTGCTACCAAAGTGCTGGATACGTTGAAAAGCAATCTTTTTGGTTACAAAGAAAATATCAATGCTTTATATGTAAATTATAATAAGCAATTGAAAGGCGTGATGATCCAGTTTGGCGTGAGAGCCGAGAATACCCATTCAAGAGGTACCTCTGAAGGCTTTAAAATGGACAATGGACAATACAAAGGCTATGATTCAACTTTTAAAAGAGATTATACGGACTTCTTCCCCAGTGCGTCGTTGTCAT
>JANOCH010000347.1:0-2643 GCA_031412015.1 Chitinophagaceae bacterium | reverse complement strand
TGGCGCCGTACAACCTTCCAGGTAACTTACATAGCTTCCTTCTTCTGCCACGATCAGGGTTCTTTCGAATTGACCTGTATTTTCGGCGTTGATACGGAAGTAGGTCGACAACTCCATCGGGCAACGAACGCCCGCCGGGATATAGCAAAAAGATCCATCACTGAATACCGCTGCATTTAAGGCGGCAAAATAGTTATCGGTGATCGGTACTACAGATCCTAAGTGTTTTTTAATAAGCTCCGGGTGTTCCTGTACGGCTTCACTCATCGAGCAAAAAATAATACCCAGCTCGCCCAATTGTACTTTAAACGTAGTGCCGATGGAAACGCTATCGATAACTGCATCAACAGCCACCCCGGTAAGACGCTTTTGCTCGTCCAATGAAATACCCAACTTCTCAAAAGTGATTCTCAGTTCGGGGTCGATCTCATCCAGGCTATTTGGCTTGATCTTTTGCTTGGGCGCTGAATAATAGATTATATCCTGGTAATTGATCGGCGGGTATTTTATATTGGCCCAACTGGGCTCCTCCATTTTTAACCAATGGCGGTAAGCTTTTAAACGCCAGTCCAGCATCCATTGTGGTTCATTCTTTTTGGCGGAAATAAAACGGACCGTGTCCTCATTCAGTCCCATCGGCGCTTCATCGGCTTCGATATCCGTATAAAATCCATACTTATAATCACTTAGCACCGTCTTTTCAATCGTGTTCAACTCTTCGCTCATAACATCTTTTTTGCTGATCGCTCAATTACTTTTAAGGAGGACAAAGATACGACTCTATTTATACAAAAAAGTAGAGATAATGTTTCAAATTTGCCAATTGTGGCAGGCAGACAAGGATAATCTTGCTTAAATACCTGGGCAGACTAAATCGCTGTCAGCCGATAAATAAAACCACCGTGCCGGACAGTGGAATGGGTGATTCGTCCTGCATCCCTTTAATTTTTAGTCAGAGGCAAGTATCTTAACCTATTCAAAGCTAAATTACCAGATCAGGACAGTGATAATTTTTCAAAGAGGCGACGGCTTAAATGTAAGGCAGATTTAAGATATGGGTAGAAACCGGGCGACTTACCTTAACGGGTAAATCGTTTATCCAAAATTGGCTTTTTTAATATAACTTTAATTTTAGGGGTAACCCCCTAATTGACGTATTGAATGCCATTTGAATTGCCGGGCTAAGCTGTTTTTTACAGCGTCGTAATTTACATATCTTATAAGCAAACTCGTTTAGTAATATGTTGGTTTCAAATGAACATCCATATTGTTTATTTGCTGAAATCCCGACCAATTAAGCCGGTTCGAATTTATCCTTAACCGGTCGCCGAACCTTATTAATCCTCCATCCTCTTGAAAAGAAATACAATATTGCTTTGAGTTTTTTTTTGTTCATATGCTTTGTCTTATATAAACGGGTAACGTAAGCCGAGATTGGGAAAACTGGTTGGCAAAGCATTATACTTTTTATACCATAAACTGCTTAATTATGCAAAGGTTATCGTTGTCATCAAAGAGAGGATTCATTTGTGCACTGCTGGTCGTTTGCCTTGTAAAAATTGGTAATGGCCAGGCTCAAACCTTGAAACTTACTGATTTCGCCCTTTGGGGTGGAAGTGCCTCCCCGGGAACTTACAATAGCGCACAAGGAATTTTTTTCAAAAATTCCGCAAATATCCAGGGCAATATCGGAACCAATCACCTTATCGATGCTAAAAACAAACTGATTCTAAACGGCAGTATTTATAGCGGTAACAACATTGTTTTTAAAGACAATTCAAAAATTACCGGCGATATTTTCGCCAACAGGATGGGCACCACGGGGAGTCCAACTATTTCAGGAGGCATTTATGACACGATAATCGGTAACCTTACTGCCAATGGAAAAATAACTATACTTTCTGGTAAGATAACGGGCAAGGTTGCTGTGCCTGCACCTGCAGCGTCCAACTATACTGGTCCCACTCCTTCCGGTGGAGTGGTAACGACATTCACGCTGCCGGTTCTGCCCCCGATGCCCAATAATACTCCCTTCGACAACCAGGTTGGAACAACTGATATTACGAACCCGACCACTCCTGTTTCGCCCGGAATATACCGAAAGCTTGCACTCACAGGCAGCAAAACACTCACGTTCAATGGTCCGGGCAATTACATATTCAACGAAGTAGACAATGGCACGACCACCAACAAATTTATATTTGATTTTAAAAATACATCTGCCGGTACGATCAATATTTTTGTTATAAAAAACGCCCGCTGGGGACTTCTTTCTGTCAGCACTAAAAATGGAAATTTTCCTTCCCGGATCTTTACAGAAGTACATGGCACCGGCTTAACTGCTGGCGGACCCTCTTTCGATCTGCAAAGCCCTGCTTCCGTAACGGCTGGCAGCAATATATGGCTTGGAAATGTTTGGGCGCCAAACGGGGGAATATCAATTATCACTCCTACCTCTCCTTTACCTAATGGCGCGCCGCATGTCATCGGGGCCTTGTGGAGTGGGAAAAAGATAGACATAAAGAACGACCTGAAGCTTGTTTACCAGGCACCAGAGGCAGGTCCTAATTTTAATTATATTGAACCATACTATCCACCTCCCGCATCGGGAAAAGTAACAACAGCCAATAATGTTATTGGTGC
>JANOCH010000346.1:0-2566 GCA_031412015.1 Chitinophagaceae bacterium | reverse complement strand
GTTTTGAAAAAGTATTGGAGTTGGTGGATAATACGTCTCCTTATGCCTTAACCGGAGCCGTGATTTCGCAGGACAGGGGGGCTGTAGAGTTAGCAACGAATAAATTGAGAAATGCGGCTGGTAATTTTTATATTAATGATAAGCCAACAGGTGCCGTGGTTGGACAACAACCTTTTGGTGGTGCCAGAGCAAGTGGTACCAATGACAAAGCTGGTTCTATCCTGAATCTTTATCGCTGGTTAAGCGCCAGGACAATCAAAGAAACTTTCAATCCTCCCACTGATTATCATTATCCTTTCATGGGAGGAGAATAAAATGATATTTAATTAAATGTGAAGACCTGTATAGTACGGGTCTTTTTTATTGCAGTTCATTCATCATTATCATCATTTCGATCAATACACTATTCATGACGGGTGACAGGCTGGTTATGTTTGCGGCTCATTATTAACCAAATAAAAAACCTTAGTTTATGAAAAAAGTGTTCTTAGCAATTTTCGCAATTGTTGCCATCACTGCAACAGGTTTCGCTCAGAAAGGAAACAATCAAATTACACCGGCTGTTGAAATGGCATTGCCAACCGGAGATGCCGGTGATGCCAGTTCAATCGGTTTAGGTGTAACCGTGAAAGGACTATACGGAGTAGGCGAAGCCGGTCAGGTTACGTTCACAACAGGCTATCTTATCTCAGGTGCTAAAAAGGAGTTCAAAGATCTTCTTGGTGCTGATAAGATCAACAGTACGATGATTCCTTTACTAGCAGGTTACCGTCATCACTTCAAAGGGTTCTATGCAGAGCCACAAGTGGGATATGGTATCTATGGAGCGAAAATAAAAGGTGGCGACTACGATAGCCGTGATTCCGAGGGAGCTTTTACCTGGGCCGCTGGGATCGGTTATATCTACAACAATTTTGAAGTAGGCGCCCGTTACCAGAGCATGCTCAAAGATGGCGAAAACAGCGGCTTTGTGGGTTTCCGAATAGGCTATAATTTTTCTTTAGGCGGGAAATAATTTTTTTCAACCGTTCATTTTTAACCGCTTCGACGATCAGCGTCGGAGCGGCTTTTATATAATAATACTTTGTAATACCTACTGTTTCAACCATTGAAAAGTAACGTGTTTTTACTATTTTTTTGGACATTTCCCATTACTAAAGTTGTGAGCTTCAAAAACTTGATACTAAGTTTGGGTCGTAATTGGTACTAAACCATTAAGCAACCTTAAATTTGTTTTTATGAAAAAAGTATTATTGGCAATTGGTATTACTGCAATTTCTGCGGCAGGTTATTCGCAGTCAGGAAACAATCAGATTGGAGTAGGAGCTGATTTAGGAATACCAACCTGTGATTTAGGAGACGGTGTAAAAACCGGTTTTGGTGGCTATGCAAAGGGATTATTTGGCATCGGTGAGGCGGGCCAAATAACGTTTACAACAGGTTATACGACTTTCAGTTTTAAAGGAGGCCTTGACGGCGATTATCATATTATTCCTTTATTGGCTGGGTATCGTCATAATTTCAGCGGATTTTATGCGGAACCGCAAGTTGGTTATGCTATTTATGGAAGCAAGCTTAGTGGCTACGGAAGCGATTCGGGGGAGCTTTTACCTGGGCTGTTGGTTTTGGATATGTTGTAAGCAATGTTGATATAGGTGCCCGTTACCAAAGCGGCCAAAAAGAGGTTCATCAGTTGCTTTAGTTGGTGTCCATGTTGGATATAATTTCACTTTGGGTGGGAAGAAATAGTGTTTATAGCTGTAGTAAATGAACTTTTAAAGAGGCCGGGGAAACTCGGGCCTCTTTTTTTTAATCTTTGATCAAGGCTTAGAATTTTTCATTTGGCATGGTTTTGAAAATATAATAGCAATAAGAAATTATGTACGAAAGAATTAATTCAAACTAAAATCATGCATTTATGAAAAAGACATTCTGTGTCACAGCATTCATCATATTAGCAATGTTCGTAGTAAGGGCCCAGGAAACACATTTTGGTCTTAAGGCTGGGGTGAATGTTGCCAGCGTTGATATAAAAAATGGGGATGATTTTGCCAGTAAGGCCGGATTGCATTTGGGCGGCCTGGCACATATTCACATTTCCCAACATTTTGCTTTGCAACCCGAACTCCTGTATTCTATGCAGGGTGGGAAGGATGGTAATGAAAAATTGAAGCTTAATTACATTAATGTACCGGTGCTGGCTCAATATATGACTCAAGAGGGTCTGCGTTTACAAACCGGTCCCCAACTTGGTTTTTTAGTTTCTGCAAAATCAAAAATTGATGATGTGGAAATAGACCAGAAGGATGATCTGAACTCTTTCGATTTTTCATGGACATTTGGTGCAGGTTATCTATTTCCTTCCGGTTTTGGAATAGATGCACGGTATAATCATGGTATCAGCAATATTAGTGACGACAATAGCTTCGAGGCAAGGAACAGGGTTTTTCAATTCGGTCTTTTTTACCAGTTCATGCATGGTAAAACAACTAAACGCCGATAATTAAGCCTTCGACATTCTTTTTCAAAGCCCTTTTCGGAGGGCTTTCCTATTTTTACAAAAAAA
>JANOCH010000345.1:0-3790 GCA_031412015.1 Chitinophagaceae bacterium | reverse complement strand
TAAACGATCCTCAACACCAGGGCGACGGAGAAATAACGCATGATTCTACTAAGTGGCGGCTGACCAGGATATGCAACACTGACAGCGTTGAGCAGGTGCCCGGCACAAAAGCTTTTATCTATTTCAATACTGGCGAGGGACGAATTAATGGAAACGGAGGCTGTAATTCTTTTGGCGGCAAATTGAGCGTTGAAGGCAATAGCCTTAAGCTTGGCAATATCTTTTCTACCAAAATGTATTGCAATGAAGTGCAGGCAATAGAAAATGAATTCTTCAGCCGGTTACAGAAGGTGACCGGGTATACGATAAGCGAAAAGAAGTTGATACTATTTAATGGCGATGATGCCGTGCTGGAATTTGAGGCCGGCTAGGGTTATTAAAAATTGATCCCATTTATTTGTATGGTGGTTATATACCAGTAGCCTAACTCTTCATCAAGGAGGAAAATAACTTTCCAGGTTCCTGATAGCAAGTGTTTATCAGTATCAATCGTGGCTGTTACAGCGTATTTACCGGTAACAGTACTTACCTTGTCATCTATAATACAATTACCCGTCGAAATTTCATTTATTTCAAGGCTTTTGTAGGCCTCTTTGAACCTGTTGACTATATTCTTCAATTCGTCTATCGAAAGAGGATAATGCCCGTTCAACCGCAACCCGTCATCACTAAAATGATGGGTCCATTCCAATGGCTCCTGCTGAAGAATATAGTTTATGCAATCATCGGTAGCTGCCCTTGTATTATCGTATACCGGGTCGGGATGAAATTCGTCATAAATAAATCCGTGGATCATACCCGGAAAATTCATGTCACCCATTTCGTAGTCAAACAGTTCTTCCAGCGTGAACCTGTATAACTCTCTTTTTGAAATATTCGGGCTGCATGCATCCAGGCTTATACCATATTTATCAAGGTGATCCGATAAATCATCCCAGGCATTATCTATTTCCTCATCTGGTATTTCAGCTACTGGTTTAAAATGCGCCGGGCGGCCGATCTTATCAAAAACTTTAATCGTTTTATGCTCTTCAAACTGCTTTTCAAGTTCAATTATATTTCTGAGAAATTCATTTTCCGTTTCGGCGGGCAGCACCCCTTCACCGCCCACGCCAAAACTTGCATCCTTCTCCAACATGAGTTTCATTTTCATAAACTCATTTTCCGCTTTGAGCTTCTCATCTCCTTCCAGGTAATCAAAGTCTTCCATACCTCTAAAGTTAAATTGAAGCTGTTAAATCGTGCACCGTTTTTTTCGGTTTTTCAGGCGTTATTTACTCAAATACAACCGTTTTATTATCATAAACAAATACCCGGTCCTCAAAAACCATTTTAAGCGCCCTGGCTAAAACGCCTTTCTCCACTTCTTTCCCGGCTTTTATCATATCAGCTGCTGTAAAAGTGTGATTGACCGGTATGATCTGTTGCTCAATAATAGGACCTTCATCCAGGTCGTTTGTAACAAAATGAGCTGTAGCACCAATCAACTTTACACCCCGCAAGTAGGCTTGCTTATAAGGATTGGCTCCGACAAAAGCGGGCAGAAAAGAGTGATGGATGTTAACGATCCGTAGTGGAAATAATGCAACAAATTCCGGTGAAAGAATACGCATGAATTTTGCCAGTACCAGGAAGTCATGCTGATATTGATCAATCACTTTCTGCAAATCCGATTCAAAAACCTCTTTGCTTTTGTTATCATGGTTTACTAAATGAAACGGTACTTCAAAACGTTCGCAAATATTTTGTAGTGTATCATGGTTACCTATGACACATTGCACGGATGCTCCTAATGTTTTAAAATGATTTCTTACCAGGATATCGCTAAGACAATGGTATTCCTTTGTCACCAGGAGAATGATCTTCTTTTCGGGTTCCGGGTTTACGCTAATGATAGCGTCTGCGGGCAAAAGAGCCCGGAGATCATTGAATAGCTGGTCTGTATTGCCAAACTGATCGGCAACAAGCCGTACAAAAAACTGTTTCGCTACGCCATCTACATGTTCCCGCATGGAAACAATGTTGATATTTTTCTGCGCCATCAGCCCGGAAATGGCAGCGACCAGCCCAACCCTGTCTTTGCATTGAATGAGAATAACCATAGTGTCGCCAAAAATAATCTTTAATGGGAAACTTTTTTTGGTCACTGATTATCGGAATTTCATCGGCCTCCACTAATTGAACGATGATATACTGGAACATGAATCTGGTTCCTACACATAGACTAACTCCGGAACCTCTTTGTAAACTGTTCTCTCATGAGGATTTTCCTTTTTCAAAAAATCCTTATCCAATGGAGTCGCGATCATCTCGATGGATGCCACCTGGTAATTGGCGATATCCAGAATTTCCTGGTCAGAAAGATCATTATATAACCAGGCCTCTTTCAAATGTCCCGGTAGAATAGTCGGCATTCGTTCTTTACTATTGTGAATCTGCTTCATTAAGGAATTGGCGGATGTCGTTATAATGGCAACAGTGTTGGTCGTTGTTTTTGATTCGGTATCAAACCAGGGCTGCCAGATTCCTGCCAGGTAAAATTCTGGTTCATTTCTCATTTCTATGAGATACGGAAATTTTTCAGGAGTTTTTAAAAGTTTCCCGCTTTTCCCGACAACGGTTACATGCATCCATTCATAAAAACAATTTACAGGGATCAAACACCTTCTTTTTAATGCAGCGTCTTTAAACATTTTGCTTAATAGCTCTTCGCTTGTCGCATTGAGCGTTGTATATGGCTTATGATATTTTCCCGTATCATCTTTATACCCGAACCTGAATTTCTTTACATCCTCCTTAGTTTTCAAATAAGGCGGTAAGAAACCCCATTGCATTTTTACCGTTTCTGTTTCGTGTTTATCGGTGGCAGGCCTGATAACAGGATAGGTATTATAGTCAAATCCTTTATAGATAACAAGATCTTCACTCAAAAAGCCTAAACGTTCAGCAATTTCCAAAAGCTCTTCAAACTCACGCTTGGAAATTTTTTTTCCGGTCTGGTAGCACATACATTTTATTTTAATCCGTTTAATAAAATAACAGTGCCAAAATTAATTCATTGGATCAAATAAATGTATTCAGTAACAGATATTCTCTGATTGTTCAACCAGGGGCATATCATCATAAGTTCTCCCATTAAGTATCCGGCCGGTTTTCTTTTTATTGGTGCCTCCCCATTGCTTGAAGAAAAAAGCAACTTTAGCCTTTTCGCATTGCTGTTGAATATCCAATATCCAATACCCAATCAACATCCATTGGCCTTGGTTTCCTCCCGCTTTCTCCGCCAACTATCACCCAATCTATTTTTTTGAGATTAAGTTTTACCAAAGGGCCAATCAAAGGTTCAAGAGAAAGAAATTTTGTTCTCGCATTAGTTTTACGAAGATCATCAACACGGTGTTTCACCCTTTCATCTTCTACAGAAACACCCATCCAGATATTGTGCGTCCAGCTCAGGCTCTTGTGATATTCCAACAAAATATCAGACCGCTTGGTCAACACCTGGAAAGTATGTTGTGGGTTTTCATTCATAGTTTTAAATACTCTTTGAATAAACTCCAGTGGTACATCTTTATGAAACATGTCACTCATAGAGTTTACAAAAACGATCTTTGGAGATTTCCAGCCGTAGGGAATCAATAAAGCGTCTTCATGAAGCCTTAACTTAAATCCGTCCTTGTATTTTTCGATTCCCATTGCCTCCAAACGACGGGACATTACTTCCGCATAACAATATTTGCAGCCTGCGGAAATTTTATTGCAGCCCGTTGTTGGATTCCAGGTCATTTCG
>JANOCH010000344.1:0-2794 GCA_031412015.1 Chitinophagaceae bacterium | reverse complement strand
CAGCCGTACATCGTACATCAATCATCTTACATTAAATGGCACCGGTTTCTAAAAACTTATTCCAGTCTTCGAGCATCTTTCCTTTCATTACCCGTGGAAATTTATGCTGGCTGCCAATCTTTCCTTTCAACTTCATGAATTGCAAAAATTTTTCCTCCGGCAATACCTCGATAAAAACTTCTTTCAACGCACTGTCCCTTTCAGTAGCGTAATCATCATTGAGTACCCGCAGATTTTCGTCAATCCGTTTTCTCAGTGTTTCCACATCCACCTGATCGTCGGTGGCGACGTACCACTTATGTGCAAAAAAGTTTTGATAAGGAAATCCTACCACGGTGTACTCCGGAATGCTGATATTAAATTCTTCACTTACCAACTGGATCGCCTTGTTCATATTCTCCACACCGAGGTGTTCGCCAACAAGGCTCAGGTAATGTTTTGTGCGACCGGTGATCACCACTTCATGTCTTTCCAGGTCAACAAATTTGATCGTATCTCCAATCAGGTAACGCCATGATCCCGCATTAGTGCTCATCAGCAATGCGTATTCTTTACCCTTCTCTATTTCGTGAATCATTTTAGCATCGGGATTGGCTACGATATTTCCATCGTGATCAAAATTCTTTTCATCAAACGGAACAAATTCGAAGAAAATATTATTATTCAGTATCAGTTGCATTCCCAGCGCATGCTCTCGTGTTTTATAGCCGATAAACCCTTCGCTGGATAAATAATTCTCAATATATACAATGGGTTTACCTAATAGCTTCTCAAACCCTTTTTTATATGGACCAAAGGAAACACCTCCGTGTACAAAAACTCCGAAATTGGGCCATATCTCGTGAATATTATTAAGCTTGTAGTGTTCGATCACCATCTCCATACACATCTGGCACCAGGCAGGCACGCCAACAATATAACCGATGTCCCAATCTTTCGCATGTTCAACGATCTCGTTGAGTTTTTGATTCCAATCCTTCATCGCCGCTATGCGACCGCCAGGTTTATAAAATGTCTGGAACCAGAAGGGACGTTTTTTGGCCAAAATGCCACTCAGGTCACCCGCATACCAGCCTGCTTCTCCTTTCTGCAGGTCAGTTGCACCCCCCAACATTAGAAAACCCTTTGTCAGGGCTTTGCGATTGGCATCTTCATAACCAAATACGCTGATGAGCTGGCGTATATAATTAATGCTATTACTGCGAAGCAGGTCTTTTGTTACAGGAATATATTTGCTGGCGGCATCCGAAGTGCCGGAGCTAAGCGCATAGTATTTTATTTTGCCGGGCCACGTTACATCGGGAACACCTTCCAGTGTTTTCTTCCACCATCCCTCATAAATTTTATTGTAATCATGCACCGGTACTAATTCCTGGAATTTTTTTGCAGGATGCTTGCTGAGTAATGCGTCATCGAAACGGTATCGCTGACCAAATTCTGTAAACCGCGCCTTTTTCAATAGCTTTTTCAGTACCCGTAATTGCTGACGACGGGCATCATTGGGCGGAATACGTAAAGCAGCGGCAATTGCCTTCGGTAATTTTATATCAATAATATTTGCCATGTTTGCAAGCTTCGAAACTCATTGGTTTAAAGTTACACAATGTTACTATTGTAAAGGTTGCGAATATAAGGCCAATATGCAAGCGGCAATGAACAATTGGCAATAGGCAATAGGTATCACTATTTAAATGATCAACTCCAGGGATCATTTGCCAATTGTCTATTGCTAAATCTCACCCTCCCAGTCTCCGGTATCCCCTCCATATTATTTTCATATCCTGCGATGGTTCATAATCCCGGGCATACCAGTAATCCACCATTTGCAGGCTTTGCACCGGCAGTTCCTGCTTTATGGTCAGTGGTATTCCATTACAGGCCATTACCGCTTTGCGAAGTGGCGGCAGATTTTTTTCATCAATAGCATATCCCACCCAGGTTTTTTTTGCAAGCAACACGGAAAAACAATTTCGCAAAAAATGAAAGGGTTTTTTTACGACGAGAAAATGCGCCGGGAAAATTAGCAGGGCGATCAACGAAACGCCGATATCCTGTAGTCTTTTTAAACGAAGATTGTAAGGATCGGCCAGCTTAACACTGTTTTCCCCAGACAGTGTTTCACCCGAGCTATCCTTTGAATCGCTGCCTACAATACTCTGGCTACCCGCCGCATGAATTTTAAATTTTATTTTTCCTGCGGATCTTTCAATTGAATCGATAATATTTCTAAAAGAAAGAGTACCCTCACAGAAAACAGCTTCCTTAAATGGTACTGCTTGTGAAAGCATATCCAGTTTGGACCAATAGCCGATTGCCGTAGGATCATTTTCCGCTACAGCAACCCTGCCTAAAATTTTTTCTTCCATCCCTGCAGCTTCCATCAATTGAACCGCCTGCTCATATTCCCCGGCAGAAGCAATGATCAATGTATTAGCATGTTCCCCATTTTCTTTACTACCGGTCAGCACTTTTGCTTGTATAAGAATTCTTCTTAAGAGGCCAATTAGAATAAAGGAGAGAATGGCGCCAAATAATATAATAGCTCTTGAGAAGCGATAGTGTTCGGGTAATAAAGAATAAACAGCCAGCAACACTATCGTAGCGACCAGGGTAGACCGAACGAGTTCTGAACGTTTATACCAGCGATCGTACAATCCTGCATAGTAGGCTGCAATTAGATAAAGAATAGTGAAAGAGGGAATAGCGATCCACAACAATCTATTATCATATTGTACTTCGGGCCGTATATAGTTGCTCCAGCTATTCTTAATGACCCAAAATGAAAGCAGGATCA
>JANOCH010000343.1:0-3070 GCA_031412015.1 Chitinophagaceae bacterium | reverse complement strand
GACGCCAATGAATTATTAGCTGCCGCTCCTTCTCCGGCTAATGGATTGTGTTATTGCACCGGATCTTATGGGGTACGTGCTGATAACGACCTGCCGGGAATGGTAAAACGTCTCGGTGATCATATTCATTTTATTCACTTGCGTAGTACCAGGAGAGATGCGGAAGGAAATTTCTTTGAAGCCGATCACCTCGATGGTGATGTAGATATGTATGCCGTTATCAAAGAGATCGTATTAGTGATGAAGAAAAGAAATATTTCCATTCCTATGCGCCCCGATCATGGTCACCAGATGCTCGACGATCTGAAAAAGGCAAGTTACCCCGGTTACTCCGCTATTGGAAGGTTGAGAGGCCTTGCAGAATTACGGGGTGTTGAATATGCCGTGAGTAAGAGTCTGTAATGAAAATGCCATCATCGCAGCGATTCTCACAGTTTAATGTTGATACTTCCTACCTTTAACAGGCTGCTCAAAAATTACGCAGCTTGATCAATCTTCCTGTTTAATTATTTTAACATGAGAATAAAGTTGTTAAGTTTATTGTCATTGCTATTAGCTATAACTACTGTTAATGCACAAAAGCCAAAGAAACCAATTGCATCCATACCAACGCCGGGCACAGTATGGTCTTCCGAAAAAGCCAATGCCTGGTACAAAGAACATAGGTGGATGACGGGAGCTAATTATATTCCCGCCACGGCCATCAACCAGTTGGAAATGTGGCAGGCCGAAACATTTGATCCGGCTACTATAGACAAAGAATTAGGTTGGGCGCAAAGCATAGGGTTTAATACCATGCGTGTTTTTTTACATCATATTGCCTGGGATGTTGACCCGGATGGATTTAAAAAAAGAGTAAAGGATTATCTCACTATTGCTGATAAGCATGGTATAAAGACAATGTTTGTTTTTTTTGATGATTGCTGGAATAAAGAGCCTAAGGCCGGCCTTCAACCTGCGCCAAAACCGGGTATTCATAATTCAGGTTGGGTGCAGGACCCCGGGCAAAAAAAATCCTATGATAGCACGTGTTTTCCTAAACTGGAAAAATATGTCACCGATGTGCTGACTCATTTCGCTAAAGATCAACGGATCTTACTATGGGATTTGTATAATGAGCCAGGTAATAGCGGTAAAAAAGATTCCTCTTATCATTTACTCAGCAAAGTATTTCAATGGGCCAGGGCCGTTAACCCCGATCAACCACTCAGCGTTGGTTTATGGGATTGGAGTTTTGAAAAATTAAATGCTTTTCAATTTAACAATTCGGATATTATTACTTATCACAACTACGATGAAACTCCGCAGCATAAAAGAGTGATCGAACTATTGAAGGCAAGCGGCAGGCCTTTGATTTGTACAGAATATATGGCCCGCACCCGCAACAGTAGGTTTTCCACGATTCTCCCTTTGTTGAAAGATAAAAACGTCGGAGCTATCAACTGGGGTTTTGTGGAGGGTAAAACAAATACGATCTATGCATGGGATACGCCGATTCCTGATGGCGGCCAACCGATTGAATGGTTTCATGATATTTTCAAACGGGATGGAACAGCATACCGCGAAGATGAAGTGAATCTTATTAAAAAATTGACCCGATAGCCATCGGGTGGAATAAAATAGGGCAATCGGCTTGTTTAAAAAAGTGACTATGGTTTCAAAAAAATCTTTTATTACTTGTGTTGCTGTCTCCTTTATGGCGCAGTTAGCAATAGCTCAAACACAAGTCTCACCAACAAGTACTGGTGATCTTGCACCGTTAAAGTATAAAGAAGTTCCTTTAGGAAATATCAGGCCAAGAGGATGGTTGCGGAACCAGATGGAGATTATGCGAAGCGGAACTACCGGTCATTTGGATGAAGTGTACGCCAAAATAATGAATGATAATGGCTGGTTAGGTGGACAGGGTGATGGTTGGGAAGAAACACCCTATTGGCTGGATGGCGCTGTGCCATTGGCTTATTTGTTAGGAGATATAAAACTCAAAGAGAAGGTATTGAAGTATATCAACTGGACGCTGGATAACCAACGGCCTTCGGGATATTTTGGACCGATAACAAAATGGGAAAGGGAAACCAATAATAAGATCACAGCAGAGACCTGTGATAAAGGAGAAGACTGGTGGCCAAAAATGATTATGCTGAAAGTGATGCAACAATATTATGGTGCTACGAACGATGGCCGTGTCATTCCATTCATGACGAAATATTTTAATTACCAGTTAAGCGTATTGGGAAAATGTCCGATTGGAAAGTGGACGGAATGGGCACAATCAAGAGGTTCAGACAATGTACTGATCATTCAATGGCTCTATGATATTACAAAGGATCAATCGCTATTGAAATTGGCTTCGATGATACAGGAGCAATGCTTTCCCTGGAGCAAATGGTTAGGCAACAGAGATTGGGCGATCAATGCGGCGACATACCAGAATGATAAGAATTGGATGAGCCGTCATGGCGTAAATGTTGGAATGGGATTAAAAGATCCCGCGGTAAATTATCAGCGAACAAAAGATGAAAAATATCTAAAGGATATGAAGACCGGTTTTAATGACCTGATGACATTGCACGGTTTGCCGATGGGAATTTTTTCTGCTGATGAGGATCTTCATGGCAACGATCCTACACAGGGAGCAGAGCTATGCGCCATTGTAGAAGCCCAGTATTCATTGGAGCAGATCATTGGCATCACGGGTGATCTTTCTTATATGGATGCGTTGGAACGAATGACCTTTAATGCATTGCCCACGCAAACAACAGACGATTATAACAGCAAACAATATTTTCAAATAGCGAACCAGGTACAGGTAAGCAGGGGCGTATTTAATTTTTCATTGCCTTTTGACAGGGAGATGAATAACGTCTATGGAATGCGCAGCGGTTATACCTGTTGCCTCGCCAATATGCACCAGGGCTGGACAAAATTCGCAACACATCTTTGGTACGCCACACCGGCGAACGGAATAGCGGCGTTGGCTTATAGTCCTAACCAGGTGACCGCCAAACTGGGTAAAGACAGTTTGGAAGTGTCGATCAATGAAGTGACTGATTATCCTTTTGATGATATG
>JANOCH010000342.1:0-3286 GCA_031412015.1 Chitinophagaceae bacterium | reverse complement strand
TAATAGATCCAGTTGGCCGACAGTGTCCATTTCCTGCTCAGTTGAAAAATACCTACCACGGCCAGATCATGCGTTCGGTCCTGTTTGGCATTGTACCATGCATTATTGTTTATCCCAATGATCTTTCTTTCTGTTTTCGACAAGGTATAACTCACCCAACCGTTGAATCTCCCGGTCTTTTTCTTGAACAACATCTCGATGCCATACGCCCTTCCTTTTCCAAAAAGCAATTGTGTTTCTATCGCATCTGAATTGATGAACACATCGGCGCCATCTTTATAATCCACCTGGTTTTGCATGGTCTTATAATAGGTTTCCACCGACAATTCATAATTATTGTTCTGAAGATTTTTATAAAAACCCACCGATACCTGGTCGGCCACTTCGGGTTTAATGATATTTGTACTCGCCAGCCATTTATCTGTCGGGCTGGACGTAGTGGAATTGGATATCAAATGAAGATTCTGCACATTGCGCACATAGGATGCTTTTACAGAAGAACTGGGATCGTATTGATAACTGATAGCTAAACGAGGTTCCGCGTTCAAATAAGTTTTTACTACTTCTCCTTTTTTATAACTGAATGTATCGGTTACGACGCCGGCATTATCGATCGCATAAAAATCACCCTTGCCTAAAATGCTAAAACCGGTCAACCTGATCCCATAAGTGATATTCACTTTATCGGAAGCCTTCCAGGTATTGGTAGCAAAAATGGCATTCTCCAATGAGTATCTTCTTTGCAATTGACCGCTGTTGATACTCGATGCCGCGGAAGCCGTTACTTCACCGGGACGAATACTGTGGTAGATCGCATTCATACCAAAACGAAGATTATTGCGGCTATTGATAAACCACTGCAATTCTTCCTTGAGGTTCCAGTCTCTTATCTGCGAAAAAATATCAAAGTCGGTTGCACCGCTACGGATAGAGATCGTATAATTGTAATTGCTCAGGATAAGCGATGTGTTGGAGAAAAGTTTAGGACTGAAAATATGGTTCCATCTTACGGTGCCGGTACCATTGCCCCAGGCGAGACCAAAAGTGCTGCCTACCCCGAGATTATCACGACCAAAATAACCGGAAAGAAATAAACGATCCTTTTTTCCTAAGATATAATTGGCTTTCGCATTGAAATCATAAAAGGAAAGATTATTACTGTTGACCGTAGAGTCTTTTGACAATTTCAAAAACGCATCTACATAGGTTCTCCGGCCTGTCACCAAAAAAGAGGACTTGCCTTTTTGTATTGGGCCTTCTACATTCAGCTTCGCGGAAATAAGACCAATGCCGCCACTTACATTATAGTCCTGGTTATTGCCTTCATTCATTTTAATATCCAGCACGGAAGATAACCGACCACCGTATTGTGCAGGCATGCCTGCTTTATACATGGTCATATCTTTGATGGCATCGGAGTTGAACGTAGAAAAGAAACCCAATAAATGCGAAGCATTGTACACCGGCGCTTCATCGAGTAAGATCAGGTTTTGATCGGCGGCGCCACCACGTACATAAAAACCGCTGTTGCCATCACCGGCTGATTTTACACCCGGAAGCAACTGCACCACTTTAAGGATATCTCTTTCACCCAATAATACGGGTATATATTTTATGTCTTTGGTAGATAATTTTTCGACGCCCATTTGCGGGCTGCTCAAACTTCGGTTGCGGGAGTTGGAAGAAACGATCACTTCATCGAGATCCCTTACCATATCTTCCAATGAAATATTCAATTGCGTGTTGCGGTCGGCGATAATTTTTTGTGATGCGGTTTGTAATCCCACGGCGCTAACCTCGATAGTATATTCTCCTTTGACCACGGTGACGGAATAAAAACCGTAATCATTACTGATCGTAGTAATGTTGCCGATCTTAATGGTGGCCGCGATGATCGTTTCACCCTTGGCCTTTGAGGTAATAGTGCCGCTGATGGTAAATTTCTGTTGCGCGTTGGCATTTAAAAAAGCAAAAAAACTTAAACAATTTATCAGTAGAAAGGATCCTAATCGTTTCATAAAATATCTTTAAGCAGTGCCGGTGTTTGCTAACGGCCTGCAATATTAGTCGTAATCCGGCCAGGATAAAATTCAACCCTCCATCATTAACAGAACTATTACAAAACAAGTTGGCACAAGTTCAGTTCACCGAAGAATAACACCGGATGATCGCTGGTCGCTCCTTACGTAGAAACAGTTTCCAGTTGTCGACGATCCTGTTTACAAAAGTTGGCGACCAAAGCGATTTAGGTTTGCCAGGGCGGATCTGTCTTTCGCTTATCCTCGTCCGCTAACCCTGCAAGGAAGCCCAACCGGGTATTCATGCAGGGACGTTCCGGTTATTAAATATTTTTGACTGGCTGGCAAAAATGAAAACCCTTTTTTCATCGTTTTTTTTCCGGTGGGAAATTTACGATGAGCTATTATCTTGCAGGGTATAAGTGGCAAGCAATCGTAAATCTACGATTCAAAAACAGATTTGAAGCAGCAAAGCTGCTATTATGATAAAACCAAAGCGATAACAGGATACCGAAGGACAATATCAGTGTAAAACCCTTTGCCAGTATGCATTTCAGGTACACCATCATCTGGCAATTATTAATGAAACGGGTGATTTCAGGGCTTGAATTGATGGTTCCAGGTATCGTAAAAATCCGATACCAATAGTTACGGTAAGTTATTTCTTTTAGTTGTCCATATTTTTTTGAGGAGAGAGAAATAATGCTGTAACTTAATAATGTTTCCCTATTTTTATTAACGATTCCTACCATCCTATTTATTCCAATCTAACCAACTCCAAGAAGCCAATATACCCAAGGAATCCTTTTATTAACCACATAGCTGATGTAATTATTTGTCCGGGAAATTTCAGGAGGAGATTTTCTACGATAGATTAAAATTTTTAATTGTTACTATTAATTATTGAATCAATTAATTGATAAAATATAAAAGAATGATAGGATAAATTACCCCGCAGTTCGAGTTAAAACAATCTCCCCCCCTTTGAATTTTTGTCGTGTAAACATTTACACTTTCCTTCCATGTTTATGAATGGCTGCATCCGGTTACTCTTTTGATTAACCTGTTAAGTGATCGGACCCTATCCACTAGTTTAATGTTTGCATTTCATGAACCTGACTGCGCTGTCTCATAGCCAAAGCCATCTCCGCTGCTCAAAGGGCTTTGCTATGTCCTTACTTGTACGTTTGTTATTTTCTTTAGTCACTATTTTTCTTTTTTCTTTTTTATCGGAGGTGAAAGGTCAGAGTGCTACAATCACGGCCAGT
>JANOCH010000341.1:0-18463 GCA_031412015.1 Chitinophagaceae bacterium | reverse complement strand
GGACAATGAAGAGAAAGCTTATTTCATGTCGCTGGTGAAACCAAAACAACTTCTCAAAAAAGGTTTCATCCTGAAAGAAGGACAGCTTTGCAAATACATCAGTTTTGTAAACTCGGGCATATTGAGGGCCTTTTATCTTGACAAAGAAGGAAAAGAATCAACCATTATGTTCGCGGTCGCAGATTGGTGGATAACCGACATGTACTGCTATATCAACCGCCTGCCGGCAATGCTGAATATTGAAGCAGTCGAAAATAGCAGCATCTTTCAATTGCAAAAGGATCATTTGGATACACTTTTGCTCAAAGTTCCAAAATTTGAAAGATTCTTCCGGATACTAATGCAAAACGCCTACATAAGGGAGCAGTTGAGAGTCATACAGAACTTATCTCTTTCGGCAGAACAACGCTATGACAAATTTCTTTCCAAATATCCGCAGGTGGCAAAAAAAGTGACTCAAAAACAAATTGCCTCCTACCTGGGAATAACACCTGAATTCTTAAGCACTATCCGGGGAAATAAGAGCAAACGGTAATTTCTTAAACTATCTTAATCTTTCCCGGCATTTCATTTACTTTCTTTGCTGAAACAAAAAACCATGCTAATACTTATTGCCGGCCCATACCGGAGCGGAACGAATGACGATCCCAAATTGATGCAACAAAATCTCAGTAAATTAGAAGCCGCGGCCCTGCCCTTGTTCAGGTTGGGACATATTCCCATGATCGGAGAATGGGTGGCGTTACCCCTGCTCCATTTAGCCGGATCAAAAAGACCAGGTGACGAAGCGTATGAAGAGATCTTATATCCCGTGGCGCATCGGCTACTTTTAAAATGCGATGCGGTCCTTCGACTGGAAGGAGTTTCAAAAGGAGCCGATGAAGATGTAAGGATCGCCAAAGAAAGAGGATTAAAAGTCTATTACAGCCTCGAAGATGTTCCCCCCGCTGGATAGCGAATTGATTCCGGGTCTCCAACTGTGGTTATTTGTCGCAATTGGCCACTAAATTTGTCGTTTCCCGCATTTACCTCAAAGAATAGTACCCTGATATTTGTATTGTACCGCGAAAATAGTTTTATTCCTGCACGCAAAATTGGATGGCTTTGCCGCCGGCTCAAAACCATGAAATGGCAATTACATAAATTTAAAATACAACCAGCAAAATGAAATGACAACAGTTAAGAAAAATTTAAAGGTTTGTAGCAGCAGGCATAAATTTTACAAAACAAGCGACTGTCCAACCTGCCCCATTTGTGAAAACGAAAAGAACCCGGCATCAGGATTTCTTTCAGCATTGTCCGCTCCTGCAAGAAGAGCACTGGAGGGAGCCGGTATCAAAACATTGTTACAACTGTCCAAATTAACTGAAAAAGAAATATTGCGACTTCACGGTATGGGTCCTGCCAGTTTACCAACACTTCGCATCGCTTTAGCAACAAATGAATTGAGCTTTAAAAAATAAACAACAATGGCAACATCGAAAAAATTATCAGACGAGGAACAAGTAGCGGCACATATAGCGAAACTTGATTCTGAATTTGGCAAGATCATCAAAGCTATACGGAAGATCATCTTAAGCACTGACAAAGAAATTGGCGAAAGGATTAAATGGAATAATCCTAGTTTTTATTATACCGGGGAAATGAAGCCTTTTGATCCCAAAGAATATAAAAGGGAAATAGTGGTATTCAATCTGTATAAAGGAAGGATCATGCTCGTGTTTCCCAGCGGGGCGAAAGTAAACGATACAACAGGCCTGTTAGAAGGTGATTATAAAGATGGGCGAAGAATAACCGTATTCAAAGACATGAAGGACGTTAAAGCAAAAGAAAAGGCATTGCAGAAAGTGATAAAGGAATGGCTTAAACTCGTAGAGAAATAACAAATACTAAAACCATTTCCCTCTTTTCCTGTCCCAGGTGGTGAACCCGATTTTAAATTGTACGGGATTGTGAAACTGGTTGGCGGCAAAACCGACTACATAAAAGCCGATCTTAAATTTACCCAATTGGTTGAAGGGAAATTTGAATACTCTTTCAACACCGGCAGATACCTCAGCATACACCAGGTTGTTTCTTTCTGGAGCATATAAAAAACCGGCGCCGGCAACCTCTCTTAACCCGATCTTTTTAAAGAAAGGAATTTTGTTTAACAAAGCGCCATTAAATTCATGGACGAAATGTCCTTCATAAAATCGTTTAAATACCGGGAACGTAGAGTCAAGCGATTGAAAGGCTTCATTTGGGTTCAGGAATAAAAAAGGATCACCACGTCGCTGAAATTTATAATCCACCAGGCGCAGATCTATCTTGTTGAGGAAAGAACCACTTTTCACACTGTAGGATGAAATACCCAGTATACCTAATTTAACGGATTGCTGAATACCAAATTCCAAATAATCAAAATCAACCTTGCTGCTCAAAAAACTGGGAATCCCTTTTCTCCAAACCGTATAGAAAGTGGGCCAGGAGGAACCCAGAATTACTTTTTCTTTTGGTTCCCTTATGTAACGCTGGTGAGGCGTATACTCCAACCGAAGACTTCCATACACCGCGTTATAAGAATCGAAAGCTACGGCCTGGTTGTTCTCCAACACATCGCCAAACAAGCTATCCACCCGGTCATTGGTTTTATAGTTGCTAACCGAACGACGGAAAGCTATATCAAGGTCGCTGAAGAAAAACAAACCATTCGCTATTTCGAGGCTATGTCCCACGCCGATTTTCTGATCCAAATAAATATTGCTCCGCTTGATCATATTGATCCATGCATCGCCATTGAAAATATAGGCGAAATCTTTTTCCAGCCTGATATTGTAAGCGGCACGGTTAAATGGATTATACATCCTGCTGAAACGAATACTGCCATTGATGTCTTTGTTTCGCAGGCCATAGCTCAGATCGCTATACATTACAATATTCTTTCTTGATTTATATGTTTTGGAATAAAACAGGTTGGCTTCTAAGCGGGCACCGCCAAATTGAAAAGGATTATAGATAGCGGGTAATGCCGGCAAGGACCATGATCTTTTCTTTTCATGATTGTTAAAATTTTGCCCTTTGAATAAAAGGTTTTGCCAGGTTATCCTGTTCGTAACCCGATCTACTGAGTCCAACCAGGCTTTGGTGTGTGTAACCCTGTAAATACTGTCTTTGTAATGGATGAACCGGAGTTCCTTTTCTGTCAGCGGCTCTGTTCGATTTACTTCCCAGAAACTACTGTCTCTTTCATAGGCCTGCTGTGTTGCTGAGCTGAGCTGGACGCCAAAATATTTTTTTTCAAACTGTTTATTCAATTCAAACTGGCTGTAGTCGGCCATTGTGCGGCCCGATGACACTTTTTTGCCGGAAGCAGCATTGTAAATAAACTGCTGCTTTGTGATCAGCCAGGCAGTATTATTCACGAATTCGTATTGCTGTTGCACTTCAAAAAAATCATACTCTGACAAATGATATTTAGGGAAGCGAAGTCTGGTGTGCAGCACTACCCAGGAGCTGTCGGCTACTTTTATTTCGCCTTCGACAGTGGCATTGCTCAGCTGACGTGGCCTTATATAGATCGTATATATCTTTCGACCATTGACCGTTTCCGTCTTCAATGTTTTAAAGCGGTATGCGGCCAGGCCGCTATAGCTCAGGGGCGATAAAAAAGAAGCTTGCGAAATGACCGGCACCCTCACCAGGTTATTATAAAAATTAAAATCGCCTTCGGTAGTGGAAAGAAAAAACAGGCTTTGAGAATTACCTCTTTTAGTTACACCGGTTCGCTCCTCCTTAATATTCTTTGCTGAACCATGATCTAATTGCAAAACTATTTCAGCCATACCCATGCGATCTAACGCTGCATTGGCCTGCGCTATTTTCAAAAGAGAATCATTCGCCAGCAGTTTTTTGGGAATTTTCCATGCACCCGCATTTTCCTGTACTGCCCTGATATAGACCTTGCAGGAATAAGCCCCCGCAGCGTTTTCAATGGACTCTTTATTTCTGATCACATTGCGGATATACTCCTCCGCCCGATCCTTTGATCTTCCCTTTACCATTACCTCAGCGAGATTGGCGGCATCTGCTGCTTGCATGATAATATCCTGTTTCAGACCTGTCTTCCTGATAATAACGGTGATGACTTGCGTTTTATAACCGATCATCGTTACCACCAGTTCATACTTCCCTTCATCCAGTTCAATAGAATAGCCACCATCTTCTTTGGTAACTGCCCCGACTTTTAGTTCCTTTACTTCTACACTGACGAAAGCAAGAGGTTCCTGCCTGGCATTAGTTATTTTACCCGATAACAAAGGAACCTGGCAAAAAGCGATAGTGTGAAAGATCAGAGATATGTAAACAAAGATCGATCTCATGTAACAGTTTGCCGGTTTAACTTACTAAAATGCGGTAAATCGTCCAATAACTAAATTCAGAGCGGGTATATTAAATAATAATTAACGAAATCTCTTTCATTATAGTACCGGCCCTACAGATCTCTATAATTTTATGGGGGACAACTTCGTTAATGGATGTTCATAGGTCTTTTTGTCGTGGTTTGATCGTTAAATAGGAAATTCGCTGTACCCCTTTTCAATTTTAAAAAGAAGCTTCCATTAATGATTAGCGAAGAAGCATAATGTTCCAATTCTTTTTTTACTCATTCAAACTATGGAAAGGCAAAAGACATGAGACTGTTATTCATATCGTTTTCCCGATTCTCCGGATCTATTTTACAACGTTGTTCCTGCTCATCTTCTTAAACCGGTAACAGCTCCAAACTTTGGCGAATAAAAGATTATAATTTAACAGCCGAAAACTTGTATTAACAACTGTTAATAAGTAACTTTAGGAAGTAACCATGGTTACAGTATATATTTGAAAAAGTGAGGGTAAAGCTTCTGTACCATCTTCAGAAGACGCAAACGAACCCGGTAACTACCCTACGCCGGTATTTGAAATATGTTTTAAACTAATCCGCATTGACTGACACAATTATTAACCTCGAAACCGTTAATCCAATTGAGTTCTTCGGAGTAAATAACGGTAAACTGGACATTCTCAAAAAAAAATTCCCTCTTTTAAAAATTCTTTCCCGTGGTAAACAGATCAAATTAAGTGGAGCTCCTGAGCAGGTTGAAAGTGCCAGGGAGAAAATTTCATTGATCGTTGCTTATCTCGAAAGGAATGGCCACATGAGCCAGAATTATTTTGAGCAGGTGATCGGCGGTGATGACGCCGAGGCCGTTGACAATTTTATTGAGCGAAACCCTAACGAAGTGCTGGTCTTTGGCCCTAATGGCAAATCGGTTCGTGCCAGGACAGCTAACCAGAAGAAAATGGTACAGGAAGCTGAAAAAAATGACATCCTGTTTGCCATCGGACCGGCCGGTACCGGTAAAACCTATACGGCAGTTGCGCTGGCTGTACGGGCCTTGAAAAACAAACAGGTTAAAAAGATCATCCTTACGAGACCCGCGGTGGAAGCCGGCGAGAGCCTTGGCTTTTTACCGGGCGATCTGAAAGAAAAAATTGATCCTTACCTGCGACCTTTGTATGATGCACTGGATGATATGATACCTGCCGACAAGCTGGGATATTATATGACCACACGCACCATCGAGATTGCGCCGCTGGCTTATATGCGTGGCCGTACATTGGATAATGCTTTTATCATATTGGACGAAGCCCAAAATGCTACCGACCTGCAGATAAAAATGTTTTTGACACGTATTGGCGCCAATGCCAAAGCGATCATTACCGGTGATATGACACAGGTAGATTTACCGCGTAACCAGCGAAGTGGTTTAGTTACCGCTGTACGGATTCTGCAAAATATTGAAGGCATTGCTCATATTGAGTTGGATGAAGAAGACGTTGTTCGTCACCGCCTCGTGAAGCAGATACTCCGGGCTTATACCAAAGAGCATGAAAAGGAAAACCCCCAGGATACGATTCATCGTTCCTTAGGAATAATAAAGAAAAGCCCCGAAAAGGAAAAAGAATAAAAAGGGCAAAATCATTTGCTGTATGTATTCACGCAAAGAAAGTTTCATTACCTCCGGGAAATGGAACTTTTTTTACGCAAATAGCCATTCAATGGGTTGCCAACTTTGCGGCAAGTTTTTATTATCCGGAAGGCCCTGTCAAAGATTACGACCCTGCATCACCGGTACTTTTATCTACATAGCCGACGACAATATTTATTTAATAACTACATTTACGTATGCAAAAGATACTATTTTGTCTCTCTTTCGTTGCTTTGGGATTGGTCGCCTGTAATGATGACGACAGAAGCGGTGCTCCAGGAACATCGGACAGTGATATCGATGCGGCAAGAAATTTTATACAGGCAGCGTTGGTCGGAGATTTTGAAACAGCAAAGAAATTTATGGTCAATGATTCCCTGGGGCACGAAGATTTGAATGCCATCCAGCGACTAAATGAAAAGCTAACCAAAGAGGAAAAACAAAAATACCAGGAAGCGTCTATCCGCATACACCAGAACAGGCAATTGAATGATTCAACCAGTATGGTCTATTATTCCAATTCTTACCGTAACCAAACGGATTCGCTGAAGGTGATCAAGACTGATGGTAAATGGCTGGTGGATTTTAAAAACTTTTTTCACAAGACGGACAGCCTCCCATGATGATGAATATACTATTGGTAGGATTGGGTGGTGGCTTAGGCAGCATAGCCCGCTATCTTTGCCAGCGCTGGATGCTAATGATGTATCCGCACTCTTTCCCGATCGGCACGTTTACGGTAAATATAATTGGTTGTTTCCTGATCGGTTTGTTCTGGGGCTTGTCTTTTAAATCATTTGAAGACAATGAAAGCTGGAAAATATTCTTAATGACAGGTCTTTGTGGCGGCTTTACTACTTTTTCTGCTTTCACCCTCGAAGGTATTGGGTTGATCAAAGAACAAAAAACAGGATTATTTATATTATATATCGGCGGCAGCGTGGTAGCCGGTTTATTAGCCACCTATATTGGTATGAAAATTATCCGTCCATAGAATTCAACCGCTTTTTTGATCGCTTGTAAACTTTATAAACTCCTCAACATTTAAACACTACTTCACATGTTAACAGTCAATCATCCCTGGCACGGCGCTCATTACGGAGAAAAAGCTCCGCAAAAAGTAAATGCCCTTATCGAGATACCCGAAGGTTCAAGGGCAAAATATGAGGTAGATAAAGCAACAGGTCTTTTAAAATTAGACAGGGTGATCTATTCTTCTTTTCATTACCCCGCCAATTACGGATTTATTCCTCAAACACTGGGTCAGGATAATGACCCTCTCGATATATTGGTATTGTGTTCGCAGCCTATACAAACGCTTTGCTTAGTGGAAGCAAATGTTATTGGCAATATGCAAATGATTGATAATGGAGAATTAGATGATAAGATCATTGCCGTGGCTGCGAAAGATCCTTCTGTAAACCACTATCACAATATCGAGGATCTGCCCGATCACTTCCTGTTGGAACTAAGAAATTTTTTTGAGCAATACAAGGTATTGGAAAACAAAAAAGTAGAGATCGATAATTTCCAGGATAAATATACAGCCTGTAAGATCATTGAATCGGCCATTACGTTTTACAAAGAAAACTTCAAGCATTCATGAGATGAACCCGCTTCAAAAAACTACTATGACGACAGAACTGGTAATTACGCTCCTGTTGATAGGTTTGGCGGCCGGTGTATTAAGTGGGTTAGTGGGTGTGGGCGGTGGGTTGATCATAGTTCCGGCCCTGATCTTTTTTTTAGGTTACACGCAGCACCAGGCGCAGGGTACTTCCCTGGGTTTATTATTACTCCCTGTAGGTATTCTTGCGGTGATGAATTATTATAACAAAGGTCAGATCGATGTGAAAGTAGTGGTGGTAATGAGCATCGCCTTTGTATTAGGTGGTTGGCTGGGAAGTAAACTGGCACTTCGCTTACCAGCAGACAGCGTCAAAAAAATATTCGCCATCTTTTTATTTTATACTGCTTTCAAGCTATTGGGTTGGGACAAAGCATTAATAAAATGGTTGAAGGATCAATTCTGAAGAAGTAAGGAACCGAAAAAACGGATTTCATTTATTTACGTCTCTAAGATCACCATACTTATTGTTTCGTCAAATCAAGCGTTCCTACATCAACCGGGTTATCCAGGTCCTGGTACACGCCTGTCAGTTTTGTTCTATTATTAGATAATGCACACCTATACAAATATTTGTGATTATTTATTTTATTATGAGCATTCCATACTATACTATCACAAGTATTTCTATACCCGCCAAATGCAGCTTCAGGATCTGTCAAGGTCCCGGAAGCGGCCACGTAATTATTGGCAAGAAATTTATAGGTGTTGGCTATTAGCGTATTAAATCTGTCTTTTGCGGTTCCCGAATATATACCTGTTATATCGCAAAGTTCAGGCGTAGGGGTAGAAGTTGTTTCTTTTTTGCAAGAAGCGAAAACTATTAATAAAATCGCAGCTGCCAACGACAATTTTCTCATAAAAAGTAATTGATTCATTACATAGGAAATAGGCCTAAACGGCTAAATCGGCCTTCGGGGTGCTTTATTGCACAAATTGAGCCGTTTATTCGCTTCCTGCTCTTTAGTAGCTATTCTGCTTAAATAAGAGTCGTGATCCCACGCTTTTTTGCCAGAATTTAAGTGAGAAAGCGTATTACGATCAGCCATTTTTTTAATAAAAGGAATTTTAACTTTAGCTAAATACTAAAGACGGTGGCTTTAGGTACATTTGAAGCAAGCAGAGCATATGAGGAAAACTTTACTTACTTTTTTTATTTCATTTTGTGTTACTGGCGCATTCGCCCAGGAAGGACTTTTCCAGTTTAGCAAAATCTATTTCCGGTCCAATCCGTTTACTGGAAATTTTGGTAGCTTTCTCCATCACTTGCTGAATGACCCGTCGCTACTAGAAAAAGAAACACAAAAAAGAACGGATACAAGCCTGTTCTATTTTTCAGGGCTCTATAAAAATTACAACCCCTTTTTTTTCAAGCCTAAAAAAGTACAGATACTGCTGCAGGAAGCGTCTGTCAATTACGGTAACTCGCTGGCTAACGATACGATTTTTATTTATCAATTAGCAGCGTATGCAGATGGAACGGAAAAAGGCGAACAAGAGGTAAAAAGAGAATTCGAGAAAATTCATCGTGTCTTTAATAAAAAATTTTATAACAGCAATTACGAGGATCTGACAAACGGCGAAAGTTCAGGAGGCGTACATAATTATTTTGTCGCTTATAGCGCACTGGCCCCTGCGACCACTATATGGACCAAACTCAATGATGAGTTTGTTTTAAATATTACCTTACGGTTTAAAACGAGCGAAAACAGGGCTGTATTAGCCGCATCGCTTTATAACCCTTAAAGAATGAGTTCGTTTACCGGTATCACTGTTAATGATCCCTTTTTTATCAATGTTATCGATCCTTACTTTACCAGAAGCATGAATAATACGGTCATCGCCCAATAAGATGCCCACATGAACGATCTCTTCTTTGTCATCAAAAAAAGCAAGATCTCCGCAAACAGTTTCCTTTAACTTTCTGACAGTGTCACCTTCCTGGGCTTGCTGCCAGGCATCTCTTGGCAGGTCAATGCCCATCATTTTATAATTAACCTGTACAAAACCACTGCAATCAACACCCAGCATCGTTCTTCCGCCCCACAAATAGGGTGCATTCAACCATTGTGAAGTAAGCTGCTTTACGGTGCCCGCCTCCAACTGTTGTTCGCTCCTCTTGTGATACTCACCTTCAAGTTGAAATATTGATCCGTTGAACTTTCCCAGCCCGTCCATAAATCCAGGTAAAGAAGCTCCTATTGGAATACGGATCTTTGATTCATTCAGGTGAATGACATTCAAAAAACCTGTACTTACACAGTCGCTATATGCTTTGGCATCGTCCTCCTTTGTCTCCTGCAATAAAGTATGGGTCATCCATCCCTCGTAATCATCATGGAGACTCCGGACTTTTACCCATAAACTACTTTTTTGCTTTAATAGTTTGACAGCTTCCCCAAACAGTAACTGGCTGGTCATTTCACTCTGATGCCAGGGCCTTCGCCTCACGGGGGCTGCCGGTACAATCACCACTGCGTACTCCATATTCATTTTTTTCGAAAATATTAAAAATGTTCTTTATCCTTTATTATGAAATTATATCTTCCTGGCATCTTATATATGCCATACTTATCACCGGGTCTTTTGCAGCGCATTTGAAAGTCTGGCAAACATATAAACCAAAATGACTATTTTCCGCTTGTGAACGCCGGTAAGTACAGCCATATTAGCGACCAGGACCTTCTCGCAAAATTTAATGCCGACCACAATAACGAATGGCTGGGTATACTATTGCAGCGCTATACCTTACTGTTATTGGGTGTTTGCATGAAATACCTGAAGAACGAGGATGATGCAAAAGACAGTGTTCAGCAGATATTTTTAAAAGTGATACAGGAGCTGCAGAAGTATAAAGTGGATTATTTCAAATCCTGGTTGTACATGGTAGCCAAAAACCATTGCCTGATGAAATTGAGGGACAGGCAAAGCAAAATACCTGCGGAATTAACTGACAGGCTGATGGCCGCACCCGAAGAAGAAACGGATTGGCATGCGTTGGTACAAACAGACCTCACACTGGAACTGATGGAAAGCTCCCTAAAAGAACTAAACCCAGAGCAGTTGCAATGTGTAACTTTGTTTTACCTTGAAAAGAAAAGCTACCAGGAGATCACTGAAAGCACCGGGTTTAACATGCTGCAGGTTAAAAGCTATATTCAAAACGGCAAACGCAATCTGAAAATACTCATTGAAAAAAAATTAAAAGCGAAATGAGTTGTTGATATGCAAGACAATTTGAAAGACATATTATCCCATCTTACTACTGAGATAGACCAGGAAACCCTGTTGCTATACCTGCAGGACAAACTGCCTGCTGAAAAAAAACATGCCGTAGAAAAAACACTGGCTGAAAATGAATTCGCCAACGATGCGTTGGAAGGCCTGCAGCAGGTCAAAGATAAAAAGCAGATCACCTTTATGGTGGATATGCTGAACCGTGACCTGAAAAAGAAAGTAGAAAAGAAAAAACAACGCCGGGAAAAGATGAAGCTCAAAGATCAGCCCTGGTTATACATGGTCATTTTCATTTTTATCATACTGATCGTTCTTTGTTATATGATCATTCAACGCATGATGCAACATTCATAATGCACTGTGATGTGCAGGAATTTATTTTTTCCCCTTTTAAAAAAAGCGTAAATTTTAATGTTAATCAATTTCTGCTCTTTAAATAATTTCCTATGGGTACGCTACAACAACTTGAAAAATGGAGCACCACCCATCATGCCCGTTGGCTGGTATTCTTGAGGGTGGCCCTTGGCATCTGCCTGATCATAAAAGGCATTTCTTTTATGAATGATTCCGTAAGCCTTGAATCGATATTAGACGAGACAAGAATGGGATTTACCAAAGGATGGCTGCCGATCATCGTCACCTGGCTTCACTTATTGGGCGGCTTCTTCATCATTATCGGGCTTTTTACAAGGCTGTCGACACTTTTCCTGATACCGGTACTACTGGTAGCTGTTCTGTCTATTAATTTACCAAGAGGCATATTCGCACCCGGCTCAGAGTTTGGATTTTCCCTGGCAGTCCTTTTATTATTGATCGTATTTTTTATTGAAGGAGGCGGGCCTTTATCGCTGGATGATTATTTCAGAAGAAATCCTAAATAAGAACTGCTGGTTGAAGGTTTGATGTTCGAAGTTTGAAATTGGTAACCGATTTGAATTTGACAAATAGCCAGGGATTGCCTAATATTCAATATAATTTCTTATTATCAAGAGCTCTCCATTGTTCAAAAATTTTCTTTGCCAATGCGTGAGGAAAATGGAGAAAAGGAATTTTCCGGTCGGCCATCGGCGTAGTGATCTCTTTATAAATAAAGTCGTCGTCAAAATTGATGGCGGCGGCATCTTCCTTGGTGTTAGCATAAATAACCCTGGCTGGCCTCGCCCAATATATAGCACCCAGGCACATCGGGCAGGGTTCGCAACTTGCATAAACGTCACAACCCGTAAGCTGGTATGTATTTAATCTTCTGCAGGCATCACGAATAGCCACGACCTCCGCATGAGCTGTAGGATCGTTGGAGGATGTAACCTGGTTGCAACCCTCACCTACTATTTCATCACCTTTTACAATAACACAACCAAATGGGCCCCCGTGTCCATCTATAATGCCCTGACGGGATAATTCGATGGCCCGCTCCAAAAACTGTTTGTCTTTATCAGTAAACATATAGCTCTTTAATTGTGCAATATTGATTAATTATTGTGGATTACCGGATATTTATTCACAGCTTATCACCGGAATAAACCCCAATATGAAGTTACTATTAATTTTAAGTTAACGGGGTTGGGGGACTCCAAATCTTCCTATTTTCTACCCGGATTCAAGAACTAAAAATGTCTTTTTATGAAATGGGAAACAGTTACATCAACGATTGGACAATCGGTTTATACACTTTGGAATAACGGGCGGCAACTGGTCACATTGGTTTTTAATTCTTCTTCCAATGCGGCCCGCATCGAATATGAGGATGAGAAAAGAGTATTCCTGATACGTGATGAAGGTTTTAGAAAAAACAAGACGGTACTGCGTACAGAATATGGTATACGTATTGGACATACGGGTACGGAAAACAATGAAAATTTTATTGTACTGAATGATGAACGCTATTATTATTCAGTCAATGATAAGCAAGAGCCTGAAGTGACCATTTACAAAGAATCTATTGATCATCCGTTGGCGGTTTGCGGGCTAAACATCCAGGATGACCTGCTCGCGAAAAAAGGCGCAAAAAAACTAGTACAGGATAAAACACTATACAGTCTATTAATTGGACTTTGCCTGTATTTGTTCAAACCATTGAAGCGTGAAAAACCAATTGGCTATAGTTTGATGGTTGAGTAAGAGATCACAACTGTGCCCATATTGTCCTGGCAAACTGCTCGAGAGATGGATCCCTCGCTCCCATCAACAGCAGAACACAATTGGATGTGAGGTGCGGTCGAATGGCCGCCAGGAGACCATTTCTACCGTCAACAAAAAAAGCCTTCTTCCCTTTTGCTTTCAGATCATTGATAAGGTCGTTGGCAGAAATATCCTTTACAGCGGTACCCCCTGCGTAAAATATTTCAGTCATCCATATTTCATCTCCGTCGCGCATTACTTTGGCGATCTCATCTACAAAGTCATTTCTCAAAAATTTGGTTGGACCATAGCCATGTGGTTGAAACCACGCGATCAGTTTAGGTGCGATGGGCTGACAGGCTTCCATTGCCGCCGCGCACTTTACCGGGTTATGGGCAAAATCATCAATGACCCAAATACCATTTTTATTCCCCAATACCTGGTGGCGGCGATAAATTCCTTCATACTTTTTTAATGCAGCTGAACATGTTTTAAGATCAACTCCTAACTGGCTGGCCACTGTTGTTGCGGCCAAAGCATTCTCCATGTTATGGCGGCCAACGAGGTTAAGGCTAAAGTCTGTACCATTAATAGTAAATGCTATCTCCAATCCTGTTTGCCTGAAATTTTCCGC
This sequence comes from Chitinophagaceae bacterium, assembly GCA_031412015.1. GTDB lineage: Bacteria > Bacteroidota > Bacteroidia > Chitinophagales > Chitinophagaceae > Terrimonas_B. Next base: position 4,830 of record JANOCH010000341.1, on the reverse strand, counting down.
TGTATAACCTGCGGGTATATCTTTCGTGAGAGAAAAATCCTGGTTGATATCCTGCGAAAGTTGCTTCGCCTGTGGATGAGATTGGTTCACGATAAATTTCCGGCTGTTGTTTTTAAACACCGTGAATACTTCCATCAATACCTCCATTTCTTTATGGTCCTTTTCCACATTTAACAACAGACCGACCTCCGGTTTGTACTGAACGATGGAGCCATCACTTTCATCGGCCTCTATCACTAACCATTCACCTGCCCCTGCCTTCGCATTTCCTATCTTGCCTTTTTTGATAATACTTACCAGCCCCGCGCCGCCAATAATACTTGGATGTAATCCCGCAAATTCTAATATATCAAACAACATGGCGCTGGTGGTACTCTTTCCACTGGTACCTCCCACCGCGATCGTCTTTTTGCTGGTGGCGATTACCGCCAGCAATTCCGAACGTTTAATGATCGGAATATTCAACTGTTTTGCCTTTTGCACTTCGGGTACCGTGTCTTCAACCGCTGTCGAAACGACGATAAGATCGATGGCATTAGTAATTCCTTCCCCATTTTGTGCAAAACATTGGATGCCTTCGGCCTCCAGTTTATCTTTTATATCGTTGGGTTCACCAGCCCTAAAAAAACGGTCACTGCCGGAAACGTTTTTACCAGTGCTGCTTAAATACTGCGCAATTGCGCTCATACCTGCTCCGGCGATACCAATAAAAAATGGGCGTTGAAAATCGTGAATGGATGAAATCATATTGCAAAGTAAAAGGAATAATTAATTACAGGTAGCAAATCTGCGGTCACAAACATTAAATCGGGTGAGTGTAGCACACAGCTTGTCCCGCTCCATGCGGGAGATGACACAGATTAAACGGATACTCACAGATTTTCTGATCTTTCCACGTTATTATAGATTTTAAGGCTGCTTACAAATAGACCCTGGTGGATTTACACGGATCTATTCTGCTTTCGCAGAATAAAAAACAAACGGAACTTGTAGGGGATTATTCGCTTAATGACTTACGTGTGGGTGCTGCAGCAATTCAATTTCTATATTTATTCCAGGTTTTTCTTCTGCTGTGATCTGATCATTTCCGGAAAGCCCATTCCTTTTGCCAATGTAGATACGGCCAGCGCTATTCGCTTTGTCCTGGTGGGTTCGGTTTTGGCGCTCTCGATCCATTTACTGTAATAATTTTGAAAAGACTTCGGCATAGCCTCAAAAGCCTTTAATGCCCTCGGCTCGTCGTGCAGGCATTCAATAAAATCCTTGTCAAGCTGGTAACCTTTTTTATCTTCTTCCAGTTGAACTTTCAACATGGCCCCATGCCGTTTTCCAATTCCTTTTCTCATGCCGGCATTCAGCGCCATAATAAAAGAACCTCCGCCCATGGGTAATAATGAAACTCCTGTTATCTTGAAACTATCCAGCTTTCCTTTTACCGTAAACGATATTTTATTCCCGGGCTTCAATTGCTGGGCAATGTCGGCAGGTATCTCAACATAGGTCCAGCCGGTTTTCTCGCCCTGTTTCTCAAATTTATGGATGGTAGCGGTAAATTGAACCATTGTTGTTCCAAATTTAAAATGATCTTTTGAAAAACAGAATAGCCCTTATTATTCCTGTAGAAAATAGGCCTGTTTTAGCTAACTTCCCATTTCTAATTGTTACTGTATGAAAAGTAGGTTCCCGCGGCTATTGTTCTTTATCTTTCTGTTTATTTCTGCATCCTCGTTTGCCGGTATTCGCTTACCGGCGGTTATTTCCTCCCATATGGTATTGCAACAACTATCCAAATCAGCGCTATGGGGTTGGGCCGATCCGGCAGAAAAAATCGTTGTTACTACTTCCTGGAATAATGTGGTTGATTCGATAGTGGCTGGCGGAGATGCCAGGTGGAAGATCAGTATCAATACTCCGGCAGCTGGCGGACCTTATACTATTACACTCAAAGGCAGGAACACTATTGTGCTTGATAATATTATGATCGGTGAAGTATGGGTTTGCTCCGGTCAGTCGAATATGGAATGGAGCAGCCATCAAAACCTAAAACAAATAATGGATGAACTGCCGAACAGCAGTAATAATAATATCCGCTTGTTTAATATAACTAAAACAACATCGGATAATGCACAGGACAACATACCGGGAGAATGGAAAGTTTGCTCTCCCGAATCTTTAAAAGGCTTTAGTGCCATCGGCTATTTTTTTAGTAAAAAATTGCAGCATGATCTGAATGTTCCTATCGGAATTATAAACGCCAGTTGGGGAGGAACCCCCGCTGAGACATGGACACCTGCTAACGAAGTAAACAATGATAGCGAATTAAAACAAGCAGCCTCCCGGCTAAACCCCGCAGCGTGGTGGCCGGTTGCACCAGGATTGACGTACAATGCCATGATTTCACCGCTCACCAATTTTCCTATCGCCGGGGCCATCTGGTACCAGGGCGAAGGCAACACAAGCACCGCTGCCACCTACCATAAATTATTCACCACCATGATCGGCTCATGGCGAAAAGCATGGCTAAAAGAATTTCCATTTTATTATGTCCAGATAGCGCCATTTAAATATGGGAACAAAAATGTCGGCGCTTTGGTCCAGGAACAACAAACAAAAACCTTGTCCTATCCAAAAACAGGTATGGTGGTAATAACCGACCTCGTAGATGATATCAAAGACATTCATCCGAAAAATAAAAAAGATGTCGCAGAACGCCTGGCTAATTGGGCATTAGGAGATGCTTATCAAAAATCTGCGATTACTTACAAAAGCCCTTTCTTTAAAAAGATGGAGATAGATAAAGGCAAGGCGACATTATTTTTTGACAATGCTGCAAATGGTTTTAAGATCAAAGGAAGCGGCCAAGCGACGGAATTCTATGTAGCCGGTGCAGATAAAAATTTCGTGCCCGCAGAAGTAAAAGTGGAAAAAGACAGGATCATAGTTTACAACAAGCAAATAAAAGAGCCGGTTGCTGTAAGATTTGGGTTCAACAATACAGCCATGTCAAACCTGTTTAACAAAGAAGGATTACCCGTTTGCCCTTTCCGAACTGATAATTGGGAAATAGATACAAGTAAAGAAACTGAATAAAAAAAATGCAACAATACTTAGTACATGCCTGGGATGGAACGGATGACCAGGCACTCGAAAGAAGAATGAAGGCCCGCCCTGCTCATTTTGATAATTCCCGCAGGATAAAAGCCAGCGGTAATTTTATTCTTGGCGGAGCGATGCTAAACGAAGAGGGTAAAATGATCGGATCCACGATGGTGCTGCAGTTTGAAACCAAAGAAGAACTACAAGAATGGGCAGATACAGAACCTTATATTACGGGTAAAGTGTGGCAACAGATAGACATCAGGCCATTTAGAGTAGCGGATGTTTAACTACTTATTTCGTCTGCATTGAACCAACTACTTTGGCTGTAACCAGCAATTGGCCGGTATGCCGTTGTGTATGTTCCGCCGCATGAAATAATAAACCCAGAACGTTAGATGGAATTTGTTTTCTTCCGACACCTCTGGTCTCAAGCAAGGAGGCTTCGGTTGTATTCTTCAATTGCCCAATAGCCGATTCTACCTGGTTATTGAAAATCTGTAACAGGTCCGTCAAATGAATGCTGTTGTCTTCCTTACCTTCTTTTTGCAAGGCATTTAACTGTAACGGTGAAAGCTGCTCCTTTCTGGCATAGGTGAACAGCCGGTCTAATACTCCTGCCAAATGCTGAAGATGAAAAGCGACCGAGGCCGATCCGGAAGGCTTATCCCATAACCTGGCCGCCGGAAAATGCGCTAAAGCCTGCTGCACTTCGATCTGCGCCTGCAATATCGCGTGCGCCACTGGCTGCAAAACGGGTGTTATACCGGGCAAAGGTCCCCGCATCCAAAATTCCAATTGTTGCTCTTTTTCCATACCAGGAACTAAGTTAATACGGTTACTGCAAATAAACAGGCACCATCGATTTGATTAACCTGCTAATCGGTAGTCTATTAACAATTTATTGTTGCGTTTTGATTGAATTAATAATAAATAAAAGCTGGATTGTCGCCGAAATAGCTTAGCTTCGCACCGTTAATTTGAGTAACACAGTAATTTGTAAGTGAACGATTTTTTCTGCTACGCATTATTTCTGCTAATAGTTAGTCTTCTTTACTCTGGGGTTTTCTCAAGTATTATTTATCATTTAATTTTTAAGATGAACATTTACGTTTCAAATTTGAGCTTCGCGGTACAAGACGAAGATCTAAGAGAGTTTTTTGCAGAATACGGAGAAGTATCTTCTGCTAAAGTAATTATGGACAAATACACAAACCGCAGCAAAGGTTTCGGTTTTGTAGAAATGCCAGATGATGCAGCCGGCCAAAAAGCTATTGCAGAACTGGATGGCGGTATGGTTGAAGGCCGTGCTATCAAAGTAATGGTTGCAAAACCAAGAGAAGAAAGAAGCAATAACAACAGCAAGCCTTCTTATTCTAACAGCCGCTGGTAATTGATCAAACGATACAATTATTAACTTCATAGAAAGGGGGGCGCCAACGGGCCCTCCTTTTGTTTTTCATCTTTAAACTATAATCATATGACAAACGAATTGATTGAGAAGTATGTAGCGCCAAGGCAGGTTGGTGATAAAGAAATAAAGATTTTCTTTAAGCAACGCAGTACCATTACCGGTATATTTATTAAAGGAGCTGACTATGACGAGCTGAGATCAAAGAATTTCTGGCGTATTGTTACCAATGCCAATATAACAACCTGGAAACAAACAAAAGATGTGAACCTTGCCAAGATATTCAACGGTATGGAGTTTACAAGATTGTCTGAAGATTAATG
>JANOCH010000340.1:0-3376 GCA_031412015.1 Chitinophagaceae bacterium | reverse complement strand
CTTCTCTTTTTCTTCCTTCTCTTATCATGCCAACTTTTTCAAGAGTTTTTATAGATGCTATATTTCCAACTGCACATCCGGCTTCAATTCTATGAAGTCCCAAATTGAAGAATCCAAATTCGATGATTTTTTTCAAAGCTTCTGTTGTGTAACCTTGTCTCCAAAAAGTGGGATGAATTTTGTACCAGACTTCGGCGATTTTAAATTTGGGTTTGCCTAAGTTCAATGCAATTAGCCCGATAAATCTATTTTTTTCAATGAGTTTAATGCAAAAAGTATAAGAAGTTCTTAGATTGGCATTTTGCTGCCCGATCCACTCAATTAATAAAAATTCAGTGGTTTGAATATTAGCTGGAATGCCTAATGTATTAAATTCATCGGTTTCGGGTAATGAATGAAGTTGATGAATATCTTCCAGGTCAGTCAAAGACAGTTCTTTTATTTCTAACCGTTCAGTTTGAAGTTCCATCCTTTGTATTTAACCATGACGCCTCACAACATCAATAAATAATATTAACCTGTAAACTTCATTCTTACTTCCCCATCCATTTCTTGAAATCCGCCACCTTTTCACGGCTGACGATAGATTCTTTATCCACAGCTGGTTTGAGGTGCAGCAACAGGCGGTTGCCAAAATAATCATGTATCTGGTCTATACTGGCGATAGAAACATAGAATGAACGGCTGATGCGGAAATATTTATTGGGGTCCAGCATATCTTCCAGTTCATCCATGGTATAATCCACCACGAATTTTTTATTGTCGAGTGTTTTAAAGAAGTTCAGTCTTCCATCGCTGTAGAAATAAGCGATCTCTTCTACATCCACACTAACCAGTTTCTGCGCATGTTTTACCAGGAAGCGTTTACGAAATTCTTTGGGCTGTAATTTCTGTTGTAACTCCTTTACCAGGTTATCGACGTTGAGCGGATCTGATGGACCATTGCTACCGTACAGGGTCTGCATGTTTTTCAATTTATTCAGGGCCGCCTGCAGGTCTTCCTTCTGCACGGGTTTCAGAAGATAATCCACGCTGTTTACCTTAAAGGCTTTCAAGGCATATTCATCATAAGAGGTAGTGAAGATCACAGTGCTTTTTACTTCCACCTTGTCAAAGATTTCAAAACTCTGACCGTCGGCCAGTTCAATGTCCATCAGTATAAGATCGGGGGCCGGGTTTTGCTGCAGCCAGCTAACAGAAGAACGGATACTATCAGCTACTCCCACCACCTGTGCGGAACTATCTACACTTTCCAGTGTTTTGCGGAGCTTCTTTACTGCCAGTTCTTCATCTTCGATAATTAATACTTTCATGGTCGTAGTTTTTGGTGTAGTGTACAGCAATTTACATCAATGCTTGATATGCCGGCTCGCAGGGTGGGCTCATTTGATAAAACGGGTGAATGAATTGTGAATTTAAGCGATAAATTGGATTGCAGGTTGGAGGTTCCTGGTTCAGATTTTGGGTGTTGGATTTTTGATTTTAGGATGAGTCGGGGTCGTAAACTAGTCCGTTTGATTATTAAAAGCCTGATCCTGGATCTTTAGAACCAGACCCGCCAAACTATACATCAGAACCGTCAACTTAAAACCATTAAACTTCCGAAGAAGCTGTTTAAAATTATATTTTATCAATACCGGTACTAACCAAAAAGTTCATTTTACCATTGAACCACATTAGGCACGGTAGGAACATAGGTTTTCACATAGGCTTTCTATGTGGGTCTTTTCTATGTTTTCTATCTGCCTATGTGGTAAAAGGCTATATACAAATCCACAAACTTAATTTTAAACAGTTTCTAAGGCTGTATCAGTGGCACTACCACAGCAAACTCTTTACCGTCATCCCGTACACTGATCTCTTCTTTTTTCATCAGCCTGTATTTCTTGACGATATTGGTCAGTCCGACTTTATTGGAAGAAACCTGCCGGTCTTTTCGCTGCAGGTTGTTGGTCACTACCAGCTTGCCGCTGTTGGTGGTCATGATCAGTATATACAGCGGGCTGTCTTTTAATATCATGTTGTGCTTAACGGCATTTTCCACCAGCATTTGCAGCGTCAGCGGTGGTATCTGGTAATTGTTATATTTTTCACTGATCCTCGTTTCCATTTCCAGTCCATCGCCATACCTGGTTTTCAAAAGGTGGAAATAAGAGCTGATGAACTGCATCTCCGATTCGAGTGTCGTCAAACCATCTTCATTGGTCCGAAGTAAATAGCGATACACTTTACTCATTTCATCGAGAAACTTTTCAGCCTTATCGGGGTCATCGCTGATCAGGGATGAAAGAGAATTTAAACTATTGAAAAGAAAGTGAGGGTTTACCTGTCCTTTAAGGCCTTCCAACTGGCTTTGCAGGTTCTCTTTTTTCAACTGGTCGGATTCATCCACCACCTCCCGCCATTTTTCATAAAAAGCAACGCCTTCATTAAAACTGGTGGCCAGCAGGTTGCAGACGATCCCCGTAACAAGCACCCATACATAGTTCTCCATTTTCACCGGCATGCCTTCTATACCGATATAATCGTAACCATAGAACAAGACAGTAACAGCAGCGGCCGTAATGCCCATAAAACAAAGTAATTCAAGGCCGATCTTTTTAAATACCTGGCTGTAGTTGGGGAAGCGGTTTTGCATGATCGTAGCGATCATACTACAAAGGATATAGATGATAAGAACGACAGTACTGGTAACGAGGCTGGGCAGTACGAAATGACGAAAACCGTCAAAATAGGCAGCGCCAAACACAAAGAAATTCATGGCAATAGCCACAGGTGGTATCACCAGCAGGCCTATCAGCCTTTCTTTACCGCTATAATTAAGCGTTTTCATATTTGACAATAAACCAATCATGCGCCTTGTATCTAAATTATCTTTTTGAATGCTTTAAACCGGCCGGGGCAACATGAACTGTTATTTTATGAGATGAATTGTTATTTTTTGTGAATGAAATGTATTTCCAAAGTACAAATATGGATAAAGGGAGGCGAAAACCCCAGAAAAGAAAATAAGTGTTTTCCTTAGCAGGAGATCTTTGCCAGTCGCCTTTAATAATAGCTGATCCAAACAAATTACAGGTAGCCCTTCTGAGGTATCAGGTACAAATAATCACTCAGGGTGCACAGGGGACGCTGGGAGTATCTATTTTACTTTGCCCGGCGAACCCCGCGGCCCCTGCGTGAAAAAAAATTGAGGCGAGACCCTTCTCCCCGATTCCAGTGATACAAACCACCCTGTTCGGCGATTGTTACCGCTTACTTTCCGTTGCATTTTTACACCGTCAATTACAGTAACTGATTAACCAATTTTTTATACCAATTAAAACTTTATTCATGAAACAAAAATTCATTTTATCATTGATGGCGATCACCTTTG
>JANOCH010000339.1:0-6551 GCA_031412015.1 Chitinophagaceae bacterium | reverse complement strand
AAATGTGTTTTACCAGACAACTGGACATCATGATAGAATATATACCATTTGCCGTTTACTTCTACTATTGAATGATGATTGGTCCATCCCTCAACAGGATCAAGTACTATACCCTGGTAGGTGAATGGCCCGTAAGGGTTGCTACCTACTGCATAATTAATAAAATGCGTATCGCCGGTAGAATAGGAGAGATAGTATTTCCCCTTGTATTTATGCATCCAGGCTGCTTCAAAAAATCTTTTATCATTGTCCTTCTCGGTAAAAGTTTTACCATCTTTGTCAACGATCTGTACTTCTTTTACTTCTTCGGCAAAACTTTTCATGTCGGAGTTAAGCTTTGCCAATCTCGGCAAAACAGCCTGTTCTTCAGCATTCCGGTTTTTGGCGGCTGAATCATACTTATTATTATTCCAGCGCTGCAGTTGTCCGCCCCAGATACCTCCGAAGTACATATAGAATTTTCCGTCATCATCTTTGAATACGCAGGGATCAATACTATAACTTCCTTTGATCGGTTCCTTTTCAGCGGTGAAAGGGCCTTCGGGTTTATCACTTGTTGCGACACCTATCTGAAATACATCCTGTTTGTTTTTCACCGGGAAGTACAAATAATATTTTCCATTTGCAAAGGCGGCGTCAGGGGCCCACATTTGCCGGCCGGCCCAGGGCACATCTTTGATGTCTAAAGCATTTCCATGGTCGGTCACTGATCCGCCAATAGAATCCATCGACAGGATATGAAAATCTCTCATATCAAAGTGGCCACCCAGGTCATCTTCCTTAGTACCGGTTGCAGTATCATGTGATGGATAGATATAGATACGACCGTTGAATACATGGGCCGAAGGATCCGCCGTATAAATATGCGAGACCAATGGCTGCGAAATGGGTTCTTTTTTCTTTTCAGCGGTCGTGCTGTCGGGTTGTTCGGTTTTGGTTTCCGCTTCATTGTTGCAGCTAATAAATATGGAAAGTGATATAGCTGTTGCGAGCAAGATTGTTTGTTGGTTGGGTTTTAACATTATGACTATTGTTTTAGATTGTTGGAACGATTGGTTGTTTTAGTAGATTAAAATGAACAACAATTACTTTTTTATCAGAATCCTATCGAATTGCCCCCATCTACCGGTAATACTACCCCGGTAATATATTTGGCCGCATCGCCGGCCAGGAACAAAGCCGCATCGCCGATATCTGATGGCTGTCCCATATAACCCATGGGCGTACGTCCAAATACTTTTCCTTTTCTTTCGGGGTCGGCATTCAATGCTGCATCGGTCATAGCGGTTACGATAAATCCCGGCGCTATCGCATTGATCCGAATACCTTTTGGCGAAAGTTCAACGGCCATCGCTCTCGTCATGCCGTCAATCGCTGTTTTGCTGGCGCTATAGGCGATAACTTTTGGTAAACCATATTGCGCCGCCATCGAACTGATATTAATGATCGAACCGCTTTTTTGAGTCAGCATTTGTTTTACAACTTGCCGGCTAATAGCGAATACAGAACATAGATTGGTGGTAATTACTTTCTGAAATTCTTCATCGGTTACTTCAGCGAATTCTTTTTTCATATTGATACCCGCATTGTTGACCAGTATATCGATCTGGCCGAATTGTTTAACAATGCCTTCTACCAATCCCGGGATCGATTTCAGATCACTGATGTCGCAGGCGATCGGGTAACACAATTCACCCAGTTTACCTTTTGCGGTTTTAAGTTTTTCTTCATCCCGGCCAACGATCACGGTATGGATACCCGCCGAAATGAATTTTTCTGTAATGGCATACCCGATACCGGAACCGCCCCCGGTTACAACGGCTACTTTTTTGTTTGCTGTGGTCATTTTGGTTTATTTAATACTTAAACTTTCAGTTTCGAATACCGGAAGTTAAAGTTTAATTTCCCGGCGCATACGGAAAACGCAAGCTTTTATAATATTCCAATGTTTGATCCGGTTGTTCATAGGAAGGCGGAATTGGCATACGGGAAAATGTTTGAAAATAAAGCAGGCAGGCATTGCGCCACCATATCGCCTCTTTTACCTGTATGGCGAGTAGCATCTTTACCTGTTGAAACCTTTCTTTGTCAACCTGTTTTTCTACCTGGTTCCATTGTTGTTGTATAGCTCTTATGTCATCAACACCCTGGTAATATTTATAACAAATTTCTTCCCATAGCGTCCTGCCGGATCTCATTTTATGTTTCCAGCTTACATGATGAAACCAAAGCAAATACTTTTCATCGCAGGTGTTGATGTCTTCATATTGTTTGTGTACAGCTTCCGTATATTGGCTCAATGCATTTGTTCCGCTGCTGGTTCTGTCAAATCCAATTCCAAAAGAGTCGGCTCTATGATAGTAAATGGGATTCCAATCAGTCCTGGGCAAATTATCGCTCCACGGCGCAGGGCCGTAGTGATGGCCATTGCCCATAATATGATGCAAACCCAACGGTGTCATATAATTGACCATGGTTTCATACGACGAAAGCATGATCTTTTTCGTAGTTTTTATGAAGGATGAATTGCCATCAAATGTTTGTCGTATCCACTCATCGGCGATCTGTTCACTGCTTAAATGGTAATCCCAGGCCAAACGACCGACGGCATACCAGTTGGCCTGCCCGAAAAGATGACCTGTCCAGTTGCGTTCATTCCCGATGTTAGCGACAGCAGCTATACCATTTAAAGAGTTGTTGTATAAACTTCCGTCGATCACTTTGGCAACGGTAGAGCCTTTGCCTTTCGCATACGTGTCGGCATCCAACACTTCCTTAAACATCGGCGCTTGATATACAAGATGTGTTCCCTGCCCGAGGTATTCTTGTGTCAATTGAAATTCCATCATGAGCGGTGTTTGCTCCATTGCACCGAATAAGGGAGAAAAAGCTTCTCTTGGTTGAAAATCGATAGGTCCGTTCTTTACTTGTACCAAAACATTTTTTCGGAATTTTCCATCCAGGGGTTTGAACTCTTCATAAGCCTGTTTAGCCCGGTCATTCGATTTATCGCTATAAACAAATGCACGCCACATGACGATTCCGTTAAAAGGAGCGACGGCATCTGCCAGCATATTAGCACCATCGGCATGACCCCTTCCATAATTCTGGGGTCCCGGTTGTCCTTCCGAATTAGCTTTAACTAAAAAGCCACCGAAGTCCGGGATCACTTCATAAATTTCTTTGACTTTATTATTCCACCATTGCTGCACAGTATCATTTAATGGATCAGCCGTTTTCAAACCACCGATTTCTATGGGAGCGCTGAATCTTGCTGTCAGGTAAACTTTGATTCCATAGGGACGAAAGATATTGGCCAAGGCCGCACATTTTTCAAGATATGGCTTCGTCAACACTATTGCACTGGCATTAACATTTGTCAATGAAACTCCATTGATGCCGACAGATGCATTTGCCCTGGCGTAATCTTTATACCGTGGATCATTGTAATCGGGCAAAGTGTGCCAGTTCCAGATGGATATACCCGAATAGCCCCGTTCTACATACCTGGTTAAATTATCCCAGTGATTTAAAAGACGAAGTTGCAATGCTGGCGAGGAATTAATATTAATTGAAGTGATCGGTTGTTGGGTTTGCAGTAGCCGCAAGAAATGAAAACAGCCGTATAAGACGCCGATGTCATTATTGGCGGTAATGATGATCATCTTTTTTCCCTGGTAATTCACAGACCGGATGATAAATCCTTCTTTACCTGCTGCCGTCAGCTGGTTTGCCTGAATGAGCTCTTGTATCAATGATGATTGGGAAGCCGTAGTTGCAAGTATTGATCCGTACTGCGCTGAAGTCTGCATTGGAACGGTTCTGCCTAGTAATCCCTTTAAGCCATTCGCTAATTCTTCTTTGGCGGCAATCAGAGTAGGAGAGTCAGCATTAATGTTTATTCCGCTGATCGTATTTCTATAAGCCGAAAGCAGCTTTGGATCATCTACGATTTTATAACGCAACCACAGATCATAACCATCCTCTGCTCTTATATAGATTGCTGTGAGCAATAAGGCGAGTAATAAAACCGGTTGTTTAATATTTGCTGTCAAATGTTTCAAGCAGGCTGTTGTTTTTTAAGTGATGATCTTCTTATCAACAATTCCGACAGGGCAACGATTGTCCTTTAGCCCACTACCCATCCTGGCGGAAGAGAATTTCGTCTTCGGGGCAATAACATAAATAGTGATATCCTTTTTCGGCTTCATGTTGCAATCGGTTGCATAAAAATCGCAAAAAAAGGTCAATTACAAATTTTTGTTTTTTAGAGATGATCCGCGGATAATGAGGTCAGAACGCAGGATAATGGAATTGGTGGTTTTGATACTGGAAACACCGTTTAAGTGATTAATCAGCGTAGTGACAGCGGCTTCGCCGATAGCATACCCGGAATAGCTAACCGTAGTGAGATTGGGTTCTATTATTTTGCTGATTGGATCATTATTAAAGCCGGCGAAAGCTATATCATTCGGGATGCGTATACCAGCCTCTTTTAGTTTCATCATACAATAAACCGCGGCGGTATCGTTAGCGGCGAACACCGCGTCGGGTTTACTACTCATTTTTAGTATGATCTCCGCGGCCTTTACTCCCGCTTCTTCGCTGAGCTTGCTGATATAGACCATTTTCTTTTCATCAACGGTAATATTATGGTCACGCAGCGCCTGTTTATAACCGTTAAGTCTGTCCAGGTATACATTTCTAAGCAGGTTGCCACCAAGATGCATGATCTTTTTACAACCCTTTTGTATCAAGTGTTTCGTGACATCGTAGGCTGCCCGGTAGTTATCAATAACGATACTGGTACTATCGATATGCGGGTAGATACGATCAAAGAATACGACCGGGATACCCTTTTTAAAAAAAGGGTCAAAGTGATGAATGTTCTCAGTGTCGTATGCCAATGATACCAGCAGACCATCTACTCTTTTATTGAACATGGTATGGGCATTGGCTACCTCTTTTTCCGCATTTTCGAGTGATTGGCTGATGATCAGGTTATAATTTTCCCGGCTGGCGGCATCTTCCATACCCGCAAGTGCCGAGGACATGAAATAGCTGTTTAGCCGGGGAACAATTACACCGATTGTGGATGTTTTTTTGCTGCGTAAACTACTGGCGAATGTGTTGGATCTGTATCCAAGGTGTTTCGCCGCTTCGAAAATCTTCTTACGTGTATTCTTATTAATAGCAGGATGATCCTTTAATCCACGACTTACAGTGGTAGCCGAAATGTCCAGGTATTTAGCAATATCGTAGATCGTTATTTCCTTATCATCCGCCATATTACCCGTTTGTTTTACAAATAAAAGCCTCCTTATTCAAAAAAAAAATTGCAATCCGTTGTAAATTTTAAAAAACTTTTATAGTAGGAAGGTGAAGAAGCGAGTATGCGTGGGAACAGCAAGCTACCCTTAATCCTGCTTATTGACTGAGACCCGTTATTATAAAGGTTAGTTCTTCAACGCAGGGTTTGACAACGACGACAATCGGGAAAAAAAAATCGGTTTATCAGTCGGCTAGATTTTCACTGGTTTCCAAAGCTCAGCGGTAAAATTTTTACGGAAGGAAGAAGGGGTTGTCATTTTCAGTTTTAAAAATTGTTTATTAAAATTTGCTACGGTATTAAATCCGCTTTCAAAGCAGATTTCAAGTATTGTTTTTTGGGTGTCGATCAATAGCTGGCAGGCATGGCTGATACGTATTTCATTTAAAAAATCAATATAGGTTTTTTTAGTGCTTTTGCGGAAGTAGTTACAAAAAGCCGGAACACTCATACCTGCATATCCGGCGATGGTGTTTAGCGAAATAGTGTCCTGGAAATGATCAATGGTATAGCGAAAAATTTTATCAATGCGTTCCTGTGTTTTAGGAGTAAATGATCGGACCTCGTGGGTAGATACTGTTTCATATTCTTTGCTATCGGCTATTATTTGCAGGCAGTCGCAAAGGCAGGTAATACGGCGAAGTCCCGTTAATGTTTCCAGCTGGCAAATCAAAGGGATCAATTTTTTTTTGGTATTGCCATGGAGTTTAAGTCCCTTTATAGACTTATCAAACAAACGGCGGATAGAACGGCATTCAGGTAGTTCCAGAAAATCTTTACCCCAGAAATCTTCTTTGAACTGGACGACCAGTGCGCTGGTGATTATGTTCTTTCCGGCTTTCTGGAAAGTATGCGGCAGATTAGCGCCAAGAAAAAATATATCATCCGTCTTAAAATCACCCACGTAATTGCCAATGAAACTACTTCCTTCGCCTTCTTTAAATAGTATGAGTTCGTATTCCTCATGCTGGTGCCAGGGCACCTCAAAATCAGGTGTACGGAAGGTGCAGGCCAGGAAAGAATTATTCCTGTTGCGCGGGAGTTTTTCGATCATTGGTTTCATGAAATACTATTTTAACCCTTTAGGGTGCATCAAATTACCATTTTTATTAAAATAGTTTATGTTTTTAAAAATAAAGTGGAAGTTTTTTGAATAAATCACTCCTACCTTCGGTTCAGCTTAACTAACGAAAACTATGCTATATGCTTTTGATGGGTATTG
>JANOCH010000338.1:0-8794 GCA_031412015.1 Chitinophagaceae bacterium | reverse complement strand
GGTTCATTTGCGCACGAAGTGCCTGCATTTCAAGTTGGGTTGCCTGTTGTTGTAATCCTGCCTTTGTTCTTTCCATTTCGAGTTTTTGCAATTGCAATTCGGTTTCTGCTAATTCACGACGATGTGATTCGCTCTTTCTCTTTAGCGCGACATTGCGGAAAATAAAAATTGCCAGTACAACCAGGATGATGATCCCTGCGATAAGATTTTTTTTAAGAGATAAAGCCTGTTGCAGATGCTGTCGTCCAATTTTCAGCTCTTGTTGATTGATCAGTTTTTCCTGGTTCAGCAGGACAACCCGTTGTTCATAGCTATAGGCAGCAAGCTTGCCTTTTACCTGGTCGGTTAATATAGCCTCCCTGAGACTGATATATTTCCGGTAGTAAAAATAGGCGCTGTCTGTTTTTTGCCACTGGTCGTAAACAGAATAGAGCGCCTTATATCCATCCCTGATAAATGGGTTTGATCCGGTTAACCGTGCCAATTCCAACAGCTCCCTTGCATAGGGTAAGGCTTCTTCGTATTTGTGCATACCAATATAAGTATTCGCGATATCGGCAAGGGTTCTCATGATATGCTCTCGGTTATTGTTTTTTTTATGACCGGCTAAACCCCGAATAAAATTGGTCAACGCTTTTTCATACTCTTTTTGCAAAAGGTACAGCTCACCTTTGCTTACCAGGTAAAACCGCACATTACCTGGTTGGGAAGTATCAACAAGATTGAAGTAATAATTTGCCGAGTCAAATTGCCGCAGCAGGCTAAAAATTTCAGCAAATGCCATGGGGCTGAAATTATATTTATAATCCGGTTCGTTTTTCTGAAGACCCTGCCGGTAGTATTGAAGTGCGCTGGGGTAGTCTTCAATATCCCGGTATAGAAGCCCCATAAAATTCAATTGCGACGTAACTCCTCTTGTATCCGTCATTTTAGGAGTCAGTTGAAGGCTTTCCAACGTACGGTCGAAGGCTTTTTCATAATCGCCAAGCAGCCGGTGGACGCTGCCGGAAGCCGCGAGTGAAAAGAATAAACCATTGATCTCATTATGTTCTTTCCACCAGTATATGCTTTTGTCAAGATAGATTATTGCTTCATGAAAGGAACTTTGTGCGGTCAGGGCCCATCCCAGGTTGTAGTAGCCCCAGGCAATTCTTTTTTTATTGAAACTTTTTTCAAACAATTGAACGGCCTGTCGTGCCAGTTTTTCCGCCAGGGAAAAATTGCCGGTGAACAGTCTTTCTATGGCCGCCTGGCTGGCCAGGGCCTCAGCCATTCCATGGGTGTAGTTAATTTTTTTGGCTTCGGAATAAGCCAGGCCAGCATAATACTTTACAGAATCATTCCTTAATCTTATATATGGCAAGGAAAAGGCATTCAGGCAATCTATTCTTGCGGTATCGGTCAAAGCAGCCAACTGTTTTAGCAGGGTGTCAATTTTACGGTGGTTGATCTGGTCGGATTGTGGGAAACAATCTGCGCAGAAAAAGGACAGTGTTATGAACAGTAGTATGGAATATGAATGCCTCATTGAGTTTAAACCTTGCTCATAGGTGATAATCGTAATTCCTGAACAGGGTAAATCAACCAAAACCGTATAGTAAAAAGAGCATATTGTCTACGATCTTAATTTGCTGTCTTAATTTTTTATGTTCTTTTCCTGGTAAGAAAATTTTATATCAACGGAGTATCCGGCAGTTTTGAAGGGTATCAGGTGGGAATGTATTGGTAAATTACGAAATAGCCGGGGTATAACAATCTATGGTCTGTGCATTAATCTGAGCGAAACTCAGGAAGTCGACAACCGGGGAAACTAACCTTCAAAAGGGTGTATTGTAACGGAAAAATTCGAAAAAGGCGAATGGGGAACAAAAATAAAATGCTCAAAACCATTTCATCAACGATTCTTTCCGGCTTCGGGAAACCGCACAGGTACTGCCATCACTCATGATTACGTATCCACCCTCGCCACGGATGTATTTATTTACTTCATTCATATTAACAAGATAGGAATGATGCACCCGGACAAAAGAAGGAAAATCCTGGAGTTGCTCTTCCATTTCTTTTAGCGTGCGGCAGGCAATGATCTTTGTTTTATTTTTCAGGAAAAGATGGGTATAGTTATCCTCTGCTTCGCAGCGTATCACTTGTTCTGTCGGGATCAATTCAAAACCTTCCGACGTCGGTATGGCGATTTTATTAAAACAACCTTCTTTATGTTTTACCTGGTTCATCAGCATTTCGAACTGCCCGGGTACCGGCAGGTTTTTTTGTGTTTGCACTTTGCCTACGGCAGCAATAAGTTCTTTGGGATCTATTGGTTTTAATAAATAGTCGAGAGCGCTGAACCGGATAGCTTTGATAGCGTATTGATCATAGCTTGTTGTAAAAATAATGGCGAATGGGATATCTGTGCACTGCTCTAATAAGTCAAACCCATTCATCACCGGCATTTCGATATCGAGAAATACAAGAGCTGGGTTGTTTTTTCCGATGGCCATTAGCCCCTGTTTCGCCGACAGGCAACGTTCCATCACCTGTACAGTCGGGCAATAGTCATTAAGCAATATACTTAATGTATCCAGGCAATGAATTTCATCATCAATTAAAATCGCTTTAATCATAAATAACCGGTATTTTGATAATTACTTCTGTACCCGCTCCGCTTCCATCCGGGTACAGTAAATCAATAATGACTACGGGAGATTCCATGGCGGTTGATTTTTGTAACATAGTAATTCTATCAGCCGTTATCTGCAGGCCCATGGACTTATGCCGGGTGGCCGATTTGCTTGCAGCGGCTTCAGCGGCCTTTCGCCCGATACCATCATCCGATATTTTCAAAAACAGGTGGTCATTTTCCTGGCTGATTTCTATATCCAGTTGTCCCTTTTCCTCTTTTGGCATCAAACCATGCCAGATAGCATTCTCCGCAAAAGGCTGAATGATCAGTGGCGGCACTTTCAACACTTCAATATCAATTTCCTTTGCGAAAGTAATTTTGTAGGCGAAATGATAATTAAATCGCAGCGCCTCCAGCTCCAGGTACAGTTTCAAAGATTCCAGTTCGCTTTCCAAATTAATCAACGGGGCCTGCGAATTTTGTAAGATCATGCGCACCAATTTGGAGAATTTGGTAAGGTATTCAGATGCCAGTGAACTATTATTCTGTAAAATGAAACGGTTGATGGAGTTGAGTGAATTAAAAATGAAATGTGGATTCATCTGTGCCCGCAGCACCTGCATCTCCAACTCCGTTTTCTGCTGTTGCAACTCGGTTAATTTTTTTTCTTTTTCCGAAACCTCGAGTCGACGATTAAATTTTTGATGCAGGCGCCAGCGAATGAAACTATATAAAAGAGCTATCACGAAAATTATCGCGGCTATTCTGAACCACCAGCTAGACCACCAGGGTGGCCTGATGATAATGGCAATACTCCTCTCTGCCCAAATACCATTACTGTTCACTGCCTTCACCTTGAAAGCATATTGTCCCGGCTGGACATTGTAATAATAGGCCTTTTTTTCACCACTGCTTTTCCTCCAGGCATCGTCAAAGCCTTCCAGTTTGAACAAAAGATTTTTTTCTGATTCAAGTGTGACAAAATCAATGTTATTAAATTCAATAGAAAAATTATTCTGGCGATGATTAAGCGTTATTTTTTCCGTTTGCGAAAGCAGTTGAGGAAGCGTTTTGTCTGTTCCCGGTATTAACTGCTTGTTGCTGATAAAAAATTTACTGATGTAGGGTGGTGACGTTATTCCTATTTCCTTTTCAAACCCCTGTGGCAGGAAGTGATAGTAACCTGTTTTAGCACCAAAATATATTGCACCCTGTGAAGAAGTAAACCCATTCTTAAATGTAATTTTCGGATCTATTCCCCAGCTTTTTCCAAACAACACAGCATTTTTTGTTTCAGGGTTTAATTGAATAAATCCGATATCGGTATTTAGCCATAGCGAATGCGCTGAATCTTCTGTCATTCCACGAACAAGCAGGCTGCTGTTTATCAGGTTGGTAGAATCACTAAACAAGGAAAAATTGCCTGATTGCTGGTTGTAAACATACAGACCGGATCTGTAGGTGCCTACCCAAACATTGTTACGGCTATCCTCAAAAATGAAAAAAATAGCCGCTCCGTTCACCTCTAAACCATTACTGAATTTCCCGGTGTTTTGATCAAAGCGGTTCAACCCTTTAGCGGTCCCCACCCAAATATTACCTGATCTGTCTTTTTTAATATTGGTGACCCTGTCGGCGTTGATACTAGCAGAATCTTTAGGGTTGTAAGTATAGTGTTTAAAAATACCGGATCGTATATCCAATTCATCCAGTCCCTGGTTTGTACCGACCAAAATTTTGCCGTTTCCAATACCTTGAGTGACAAATACAACATCGGTTGTTATACTATTATTATTTTTATCGTCATGCCTGAAGGCTGTATAACTGTCCGTGATTTTATCATAATAATAAAGACCACTCATGGTGGATATCCATAAATTATTGCGTGAGTCATGTTCGAGGTTAGCCACTGCATATTTCGGGAAGCTGGGACTGGCACCCGAAAAAAAACTATCCTTACTATTTCGCAGCAGCCCGTTGTCCGTGCCAAGCCACATCATACCGTCCGCATCCTCCGCAAAGCCTTCCACTACGTTACCCAGTTGTGAATAATTAAACCGGTTGGGTAAAGTGGAGATCTTGTACAATACCTGCTTGTCATTCGCCGGTTCCCAACCAGAAACCCATAACAAATTGTCTTTCGTTTTTAGAAGGCCCCAGTAATCGTTCTTGTCTGTTTGGTTCGAGCCTTTCCCCGATATTCCAAAATATTCCATTGTTTTTGTAGCCGGGTTGTAGCGGTTAATGCCACCGGCGTAAGTCCCGATCCAGATACAGCCCTGCATGTCTTCATTAATAAAAGTGATATGATCAACGGCGTAAAGGGCATTGGCTATAAAAGGAGGGCGGCTTAATTTATGAGGATTTTTCGGGTCATTAAGGCAACGCTGAAAGGTTCCTTTTTCCCTGTCCATTATATGCAGGCCATCACCGGCAGTGCCAATCCAAAAAATACCCCGGCTGTCTTCAAATATCGCCCTGACCCTGTTGTCGGTTAGGGATGTTTCATCTTTGTCGTTATGCTGGTACCGTGTAATTCTCCCGGTAGTTTTATCAACTTTATACAAACCATGCAACGATGGATCCTGTGCAGTAAAAGGGTTTCCAGAGCCAATCCATATTGTGCCGGATTTGTCTTCGTACAAGACCCTTATTTGTTCACGACTCAATGCCAATCCATCTGCCGACTTGTTTTCTATATGGAGGAACTTTCCCGTTTGACGATTAAGCGTGTCAAGCCCTTTATCGGTGCCGACCCAAAGAGTGCCATTTTGATCTTCCAATATCGCCCCGATCCTATCACTGCATAAACTGGAAGTGTCTGCACTATTATGCCTGAAATGAGTAAACGTTTCGGTTTCTGGTTCAAACCGGTCCAGTCCGTTTTGATAAGTTCCGATCCAGATATTTCCTTTTGATCCGGCATAAAGACATTCCAGGTTGTCGGATATAAGCGAATTCGCATTTCGTGGATTTGATTTGTACGATACCAAATTGCTGCCATCGTATCTTAAAAGGCCATTAAAATTGTCAGCCAGCCAGACGAACCCTTTATTATCCTGGCACATGCCTACAATATTTGTATAGGACCGGTCTACGGAAATAGGAACAGGTGTTATAGATACTTGCTGACTCTTACTCAACGCAGGAGGCAACATTAAAATAAGTGGCGTCAATATCTTAAGTACGCTCAATTTGTCAGGTTTAAACACTGGTTTACTGGCTCAGCGATAAATGAATTATAAATTTCGTCTTTTCTGACTCTTTTAATTCTAGTTTCTTTTTCACTGTGTAAGTGGCACTGCTGCCATCTGCTGAATGTCCGCAATAGCCTAAAATCGAACGTAGAAAATGGCTGCCTGTTTTTACAAGCCGGTACAGCTGGTCCCAAATTGATTACCTGTAAGAATATTGCCACTGCAGTCTTTTTGATTGAAATCACATACGGTATTCTTTTTTGATTTATTCCTTGTGATGGTGGAATTATTCATACCCCATAGGTAAATTCCGAAATCAGTATTGGACTCAATTTCGTTTTTTTCAAGTGTGCCTTTATGCAGGCCGGATTCTACATCATATAAGACTATTCCCGTTTTATTATTTTTTGAGAACGTGTTTTTTTCTATCATAAAATTTGCGAGTATTGCTTGTAGGCCATATGAACCATTTGAGTTGCCACTGCATTTAGATACTTTACAGGACGCTCCAAAAATGAAAAAGCCAACAGCTTTGTTATTACTAGCGGTACAATTTTCGAGAGTGAGATTAGTTTCATCAGTTCCGAAAAAAACAAAACCGGCATCGTTGGTGCTGTTATTGGCAATACAACCTATGAATTTATTGTTTTTACCTGCGGATGAATAAAAGCCGCGGGTAAAATTTAATGCCCGGCAATTCTTTATACTGTTATTCTCTCCATTTATTAAAAACGCAGAACCAGACTGATCATGGGACGTGGAGAATATGTTTTTTGATATGCAGTTTTCGATTGAATTGTTAGTTGATCCCTCATTCATAAAGACTCCATAACGATAAAGGCCACCTGTGTAAGCTCCGTTTACCGTGCAATTCTTTATAGTATTATTAGTAGCATTTAGTAGGAATAACAGCCCTTCCTCCCTGACACCGTCGGGGGTAGCTATATCATTGTTAATCAATTTTACATTATTGGTACCCGAAATGGCAATTACCATATTTATGTTGAGATTTTGAATTGTAATATTTGCAGCTGTAATCATTAGTATATTTCCGCTGATTAAAGGCGATCTGCCTTCTCCCTGTAATGTGAGGCCTGGAACATCTACTGAAACATTACCTATATCAGATACTGTTCCTTTCACTACTATTTTGCCATTTTGAGGTGCATTGTCAACGGCTTCCTGGAGAGTGGGATAGTCTGCCGGTACATTGATAATATTTCGGTTGTGATTACCCCTTTTCAATAGACCAGTATTGCTAAACTTTTTAATCCGTTCCAATTTTAAGGTTTCAATTTTTTGAGTTAAAATTGAAATCGATTCCTTTATTTGAGGATCAATTTTTTCAACTATATCCCGGTACTTTAAGACACTGACTTTTATTTCTTCAGGGTCAAAAGTTTTTTTCTGTTTCTTTTCTGAAAGTGGGGTATCGTCATACTTTATTTCTTTATGACAGCTGGTGATTACGCCTCCCACGCAAATACTAAGTGTAATGATTAATAATTTTTGCCGCATTGTTTAGATTTTAGTAGTTGTTAATATCAATTCACCGGCGAGCCCCTCCGCAGAAGTTAATAGCTTATGAAAACTGCCAGAGGAGACTCGTCGGAGAAGAAAGAAGAAAGGTATTCAATAAGTGATTTCGCCGTGAGCCGTGTGCGACTCATGACCTGTTATCAAGTCATAGACCATATTTTCATAGATAAAATATCCTGTTGCACCAGCAAACCTACCAGTACCGCCTACGATTGTTGAGCCGCCCGTAATGGTTGCGATTGTGGAACCGTCCGTAGGGAAGTGGATCACTATTGAGCCCTCGGTCCATAATTCGTCTCCATTGGCAGCTATGGTTATATCGTCTGATGTAATGGCTAAATTACTTGCGTTTATAAAGGTGCAGGTTTTATTCACGGATTTGCCATGAACTTTGCCAAGATGTGTCATTTTGCCATAGAAAAGGGCTCCACCACATGCTGTTGTTGGATTCGGATCCGGATCACTTTCTAAGGCATTAGATATGGGCCTGGTAACTTTTTTTCCTGCTGATTTCAAGGCTGAGTTCGTGTTCGAAAGCGCCTGAGTCTGATTCGTATCTTCAGACGTCGATTCTTTCTTACATGCGGCTAACAATAAAATTGAAATAGCCACGATCATAATTTTTTTCATGTTGTTAATTTTAATTGTTAAGTAATAAGGAGATGGTCGTTTTTAAAACTAATCTTCTGACGAAGGAATCAATGCGGGGGTGAGTATCCTGGCATCTTGAGTGAGTAGTTTGCGGAAACTAAATGCGATTGTCCTTATCTTCCCATCCTAATTTGAACTAACCGGTATGAGAAAATATTTATTTGCCCTTTGCCTGGTACTTGTGGGCAATAACTCTAAAGCACAAGACCTCAGCTACTATCTCCCTGACAGTGTTACTTACAATCCTGCCATCCCTAAACCAAAAGACATTATTTACCATGAAGTGGGAGAGTGGCATGTCACCCACGACCGGCTCGTTAATTATATGAAAGCCATTGCTTCAGCAGCGCCGGAAAGGGTAAAGCTCGAAACAACGGGTTTTACCTATGAGCAGCGGCCGCAGGTTTTATTGATCATTACTTCGCCCAAAAATCATCAGCGGCTGGAAGAGATAAGACAGCAGCATATTCAATTAACCGACCCGGCCAGGTCTGTTTCATTGAATATCGACGAAATGCCGATAGTAGTGTGGATTGGCCATTCGATTCATGGTAATGAACCCAGCGGCGCGAATGCGTCTTTATTAAGTGCTTATTATTTGGCGGCTGCCCAGGGAAAGCAAATCGATGAGTTGCTGGATAATGTCGTAATTCTTTTTGATCCCTCTTTTAATCCCGATGGATTGCAACGGTTTTCTACCTGGGCCAACCAGCATAAGAGTAAAAATTTGGTTAGCGATCCCGGTTCAAGAGAGTTTAATGAAGTATGGCCCGGTGGTCGTTTTAAT
>JANOCH010000337.1:0-15346 GCA_031412015.1 Chitinophagaceae bacterium | reverse complement strand
CCGGTAAGCGGGACTCTGGCCGCCCTGGTTTATTTTATCGTCCATCTTTTTGTGTAAAAAACCAGCATCCCTTTATTTTCTTTCTGAATTGCCTGATATTCTTCACCTTTGCCTGCAACAAAAAACAGGCTATTACTTATGTCTACCATACTTGTAACGGGAGGCTCGGGCTATATTGGTTCTCATACCATCGTTGATCTGATAGATAACGGTTTTAACGTTATATCAGTAGATAATAATAGTCGGTCCAACCCCGCGATGCTGGAGGGTATTGAAAAGATCACCGGCAAAAAAATAAAGAACTATAAGGTTGACCTTTGCAATTTCGATGATACGTTCGCCATTTTCCAGGAAAATGAAGACATCGAGGGCATCATTCATTTCGCGGCCTATAAAGCGGTTGGCGAGTCGGTGGAAAAGCCATTGATGTATTTCGAAAACAACCTTAACTCGCTGATCAATCTTTTAAAATGCGTTCAGGAGTTCAAAACACCTTATTTCGTTTTTTCTTCCTCCTGTACGGTCTATGGCAATCCTGACCATATTCCTGTAACCGAACAAACACCTCCCAAACCCGCAGAGTCCCCCTATGGCTATACCAAGCAAATGGGTGAACAGATCATCAATGAATTTGCAAAAAGCGCCGGTACCCAATGTATCCTTTTACGATACTTCAACCCGGTTGGTGCACATTCATCAATACATATCGGCGAAATGCCAATCGGCAGACCGCAAAACCTGGTGCCTGCGATAACGCAAACAGCGATCGGCACACTTCCCAAAATGATGGTATATGGAAATGACTATGATACACGTGACGGATCCTGCATCCGTGACTTTGTTCATGTAAGCGATATCGCCCATGCACACACCTTAGCCATTCAGTACCTTGAACAGGACAAAACGGATGCATTATGCGAAGTATTCAACCTGGGTACCGGCAATGGTGTGACAGTACTGGAAGCCATTCAATCGTTTGAAAAGGTAAGCGGTGTAAAGTTGAATTACGAAATAGGCCCACGCCGCAACGGAGATGTTATAGCTATCTACGCTAACAATAACCTGGCAAAGGAAAAGCTGGGTTGGAATCCCCAATTTTCGCTGGATCAAATGATGCTCACGGCCTGGGAATGGGAGCAACGTTTAAAAGCCGATGATACCATTTTTAGTGGAAAACCGAAAGAACTTAACTAGACTAAGAGCTCAAAAGAGAGAAAGAGGAAAGGAGTTATCCGAAACGCGATACTTTTTGTTTATTTCCTTTTTACTGTATTATCTCTTTATCTTCTTTACGTCTAAGTTCTGTATTATCTCTTTAATCTCTTTTCCTCCTTTACCTCTTAGTTCCTTACTTTTGCCCCTCTAATTTTGATCTATGTTATTAAAAGAAATTCAATCGACCGGAAATAAAGATACCCGTAGTGGTTTCGGGGATGGCATCGTAGAAGCTGGCCGCAAAAACTCCAATGTAGTGGCGCTTACGGCAGATCTGGCCGGTTCAATGAAACTGAATCAATTTATCAAAGAATTTCCCGAACGTTTTATACAATGTGGTATTGCCGAGGCCAATATGATAAGTATCGGCGCCGGGTTAACGATCGGCGGCAAAATTCCTTTTACCACCACTTTTGCTAACTTTTCAACCGGCCGGGTGTACGACCAGATCCGCCAATCGGTAGCCTATAGTGGTAAGAATGTTAAGATCTGTGCCTCTCATGCCGGTCTTACGTTGGGAGAAGATGGTGCGACACACCAGATTCTGGAAGATATCGGCCTGATGAAAATGTTGCCGGGGATGACAGTCATTGTTCCTTGTGATTATGCCCAAACCAAAGCCGCTACGCAAGCCATTGCGGAATATGAGGGGCCCGTTTACCTACGCTTTGGCCGACCTGTTTGGCCAATATTTACAAAAGAATCTGATTTCAAAATTGGCAAGGCGCAGGTATTTTCTGAAGGCACTGATGTAAGCATTTTTGCCTGCGGACACATGGTTTGGAATGCGATACAAGCTGGCGCCATATTACAGGAAAAAGGCGTTAGTGTAGAGGTTATCAATATACATACGATCAAGCCATTGGATGAAGAGGCGGTTTTACAATCAATCCGCAAAACCAAATGCGCCGTGACCGCCGAAGAACACAATATCATTGGTGGGCTGGGCGATGCCATCGCACAATGTGCTGCTAAGAACCTGCCCATTCCGATTGAATATGTAGGTACAAAAGATACATTTGGCGAAAGCGGAAAACCTACCGACCTGTTGAAAAAATATGGGTTGGATATTCCGGATATTGTAGCCGCCGCGGAAAAAGCAATGAAGAGAAAGAATAGTTAACTGTTTTTAGAATATCAGGCAGGTTCTCTTAAAAAGTGAACCTGCTTTTTTATTTTTATAACTTGTGTCCTTAAACATCTTTTCCTGATATCCTTCTAACCCATGCCAAAGTCAACAAAATGTCGCTAACCGTTCTGAATGATACCGAACTGCTGATCCAGTTTCGTGACCCTGTTACGAAGGAAAGAGCCTACACCTCCATTATCAAAAAATACCAGGAAAAACTCTACTGGCATATCCGCCGGATGGTGGTGGACCATGATGACGCCAATGATGTTCTGCAAAATGTCTTTATCAGGGTTTGGAAAGGATTAGAAAATTTCCGGGAGGATAGCCAGTTATACACCTGGCTTTACCGGATAGCTACCAACGAATGCCTGACTTTTTTGGAACAACAAAAGAAAAGAACCACCGTGAGCCTTAGTGATGTTGAAACCGGGCTAACGGACAAAATAAAGGCTGACCAGAACTTCGATGCTAACAAACTTGAATGGAAACTGCAATTGGGCATACAGCAATTACCTGAAAAACAGAGGATTGTATTTCAATTACGCTATTATGAAGAAATGCCTTACGAGGAAATGAGCAGGGTCCTTGACACGAGCGAAGGCGCCTTAAAAGCCAGTTATCATCACGCCGTCAAAAAAATTGAAGATTATATAACAAATCATTAAACCCGGAGGGCCAAACAGCGTCTCAATATCATAGCAATGACACAAAAAGACCACATATTAAAAGAGTTACTGGAGCTGAAAAGTGAGCTGGCTGCTATCGGCCGGGAAAACATTTTCCAGGTTCCTGCTGGCTATTTTGATGGTCTGGCTGCTGAAATTTTGAAAAAGATCCGCACCAAGGAGTCCGGCAATGAAGGGGGCATGGCTGATTTTGTACTGGCCACTGATCATTCAAAACAAACACCTTATTCCACACCCGCAGGATATTTTAATAACCTGCCAGAGCAAATATTGAAACGGATAAAGGCGGCTGAATCTGACGATTCAACTGATGAATTGGCTACGCTATCTCCATTATTAAGTAAAATTTCAAAGCAAGTTCCTTACGCGGTGCCGGCAGGATATTTTGATACGCTGGAAAAAAAATTGGCGCAAATAATTACCGGCGATAAAGATCAGACAGCAACGGAAGAATTGGACAGCATTTCTCCTTTGCTGAGCGGGCTTAAAAAGAAAACGACTTATACTATACCAACAGGATATTTTGAAAATTTGCAACCGGCTATTGCCAAAGAAAATCTGATCCGGGAAACAAAAGTAATTTCTATTACCAGTCATAAATGGTTCCGATATGCGGCAGCGGCATTGGTGATTGGATTTGTAGCTACTATCGGTCTTTTACTGCTGAATAAATCCAACGGAATTGACCCTACCGATAAATCTTATGCCTGGGTGCAAAAAAATATGAAGAAAGTTTCAACGGATGATATCAATGAGTTTGTAGAACTAGCCAGTGCGGGAACTACCGATGTATCTAAAACTGGGGCGAAGGATGAAATAAATAATTTATTAAAAGATGTTTCTGATAAAGAGATACAGGATTTTTTAAATGATACACAGGCGGTTGAATCAGAAACAGACGATGACCTAATACTGAATTAAAAATGAAACGATTTTTACTTATACTAAGCTTTTTGTTGGTAACCGGGCCGGTCCTGTTTGCCCAGGATGAAGGCGATAACGATGGCAACGAAAAGATCCGCGATAAAATGAATGAATACATTCAGAAAAGGCTCAATCTTTCTGACGACGAAGCGAAAAAATTCAGCCCGGTTTTCTTACGTTATTTCAAGGAGTGGCGGCAAACGATCAAAGAGAACAGGGGAGATAAACTAATATTACAACAAAAGATCATTGACCTGCGGCTCCGTTACAGAACCCAGTTTCGGGAGATAATGGGAGAAAAAAGAGGCAACCAGGTTTTTAATCAGCAGGAAAATTTTATCAGGGAATTACAACAAATTCGGAGGGATCGGATCGGAGACAGGCCACTGCGGCGAAACTAGCCATCAAAATAACTATATAGCTTTGACCTTGGTGTTTTTCATAGGTTAGCAACGGCCGGCTCTTTTCAGGGCGGGCTTTTTGATAAACGCTAACGCTACACTTTTACCCCTTTAAAAATATCACGAAAATTTCCAAACAGGATTTTTTACATCGTGATAAAAAAGGAAAGACCATTTTTCTTTCTCTCCAAGCTCCCACCATTCTCTTCTTAGTTCCATTGCTTTTTTCCCATCGAAATCATACTTGGCCGAAAAGCGATGCTTCATTTGTTGTAATTGCGGAGCATCATCGCCTCCAAAAAAAATCGTTTCATCATTTTCCTTAATCCAGAATACCTGGTGCAACGGAGAGTGAGCCCCGGTAACTTTATATTGAATGTAATTATCAATTGACCCCTCATTATCCTGCAACCAAATAACCTGTCCGGCATTTTTCAGAGCCTGCAATTCGTCCGGTATAAACGAAGGCAATCCCTTTTCCAATGCAAAATCAAATTCTCTTTGCTGTACGTAATAGGTAGCACCGGGGAAACAAAGCTGGTTACGATTGCTGTCTTCAGAAACAGCACCCGCATGATCTTTATGCAAATGCGTCATCAATACTTTGGTGATATCAGCAGGATCAATACCGGCAGCTTCAAGATTCTTATGTATCTGCATTTTTCCATCAGCATCTGAAAAACCAAGACCGGTATCCAGCACCAAAATGTCGTTGGATGTCACCACTACAAAAGGTTGTATTTCTACCAGCAGGCTACCAACCGGCCTCTTGTGCAGGTCATGCGTTTGTTCATCATATGGAACGAATAGTTTGGTCTTATCGATAGTGAAGGTGCCTTCTGACAATGGGATGATTTTCATGACTGTTTAATAAATTTTTTATGGTCAACAGTCTGCGAATTTAGTTCATTATAACACCCCTTTAGGGGATGGGGGTATCAACGCAAAACCATCTGCCGGTCAGCGTCCAATCTTATCAGGATAAAAAGAAGAATGGTAAATGTCAACAGAGAGGTGCCCCCATAACTGATAAAAGGCAGCGGGATACCTATCACAGGAGCCAGCCCGATGGTCATGGCTATATTGATACCAATATGAAAAAAGAAAACCGCCGCGACACCATACGCATAACAACGGCTAAATACGCTTCGCTGTCTTTCGGCTACCGCTATGATGCGAAATAGTAAAAGCAGATAGATGGACAGCAAAACGAAACTTCCTATAAAACCGAAACCTTCCCCAATAGTATCAAAAATAAAATCAGTACGCTGCTCCGGTACAAATCCATACCGGGTCTGCGTTCCTTTTAATAGTCCTTTGCCGGCCAGCCCACCGCTACCAATAGCGATCTTCGATTGTTTTACATTGTAGTCCGCGGTGTTAACCACCTTTTTCCCGGGCGATGACGATGGCCCACCTTTCATATATTCTTTCGGAACATCTCTTCCAATCGTACTGTATATTCTTTCTACCTGGTGCTTCGCCAATAAATTTTTGAAAATAATTGGTACTCCAAACCTCTGTATACCTACACATAAAACCCAAAGAACAACGATCTTAACCAATATTGATTTATCCCTGCTTACCTGGCGGCGCATTAAATAAGCAACCAATAAGGCTATCCCCGTGAGGATCAGCGCCAGTGTATTTTTTTCCAATAATAGCGTAGCCACCACTAATGCGGCCACTGCGAAACCAACAATTAAAACTGCAGATGGTAATCCCTCACGATACATCACCAGAAAGAAGGCAAAGAAAACCAGTGCCAAACCTGTTTCTTTCTGCATGATGGTCAATGCGGCCGGTAAAAGAGCGATACCCGCTGCGATTAATTGTGAGCGGGTTTTACTAAAATCAGTTTCTGGTCTTGACAAATATTTCGCCAACGCCAACGCTACACAAATTTTACAAAACTCCGCAGGTTGAAACTGAAATCCCCCTATGCGAATGATCGACTCCGTTCCACTTACCCTTGTGTGAAAAGGAAAAACCAGCAACAAAAGAACTAGTCCTGCTACATACCAGATATTGGAAGTGGCCGGAAAAAATTTACTGTCGGTCAATAAAATAAGAAGACCGATACCTAACGCAATAATGAAAAAATAGAATTGCTTGCTGTAATCTGTTTTAAAGCCCAGGAAACTTTGCAAGATGGGATCGCCTTCAACATAAGTAGCGCCAAATACCGCCATGATACCAATAGCTACCAGCAGGAAATAAATCCATGCAAGGCTCCAGTCAATTCCTTTTGATATAGCGGTATTATGATGACTCATGAAATGATAAAGAAATAAGGCCGTTGTTTATATATTGATTTTCCGTTGGGCAACACCGCTACCAGTTCAGGTTGTTTTTGCTTTTCCGGAACTTCTTTTTTCTTTTCCGGCTTTTTTGAAGGTTTGATACCGGTATATTTTTCAATATAGCTGCTGTCTTTTGTCAATTCAAACCATTCACGTGCACGTATAGAATCCGTTTTATATTGCAGACGTGCCAAATGCTTAGGCATTTTGTTAGTGGTTGATACCCTATCATAGTCGGCCTGGCTTTCTTTAGTGAGACTATCATTCAGGTATTTTTCCATCAATATCCTGGCGATGGGACCACCCCATGTGCCGCCATAGCCTGCATTTTCTACTACCACTGCTATAGCTATTTTCGGATCTTCTTTGGGAGCAAAAGCTACAAACATGGCGTTGTTTTCCAGTTTGATCCTTTGCCCGTCGAGGATAGCATATTTTTCAGCAGTTCCTGTTTTCGCACATACATTGACATTGGCGATTTTTGCATTCCTGGCCGTACCGTTTGTCACCACCGCTTCCATTCCATCCATTACCGCATTAAACGCATCATCAGAAATTTGCGTTAACACTTCGTGTTTTTTTCGGTATTTATTCATCAATACGGTATCCTCATTCGTTTCGCCATCAATATTCTTTACAAAATGTGGTGTATAATAATATCCCTTGTTCGCAATGATGCACATGGCATTGGCTAATTGCAATGGTGTGGCTCCCATTTTATCCTGACCAATACCGAGTGTAAGATTGGTGCAGGAACTCCAGCTTCCACGATATTCCTTATTGTAAACCGAAGTGTCAGGAATAAATCCCCTGTCTTCACTTGGCAGGTCCACCCCGATCTTTGTTCCTAACCCAAACGCATTCATGTATTCCTTCCATTTCATATAGCCGTTTCTTACCCCGTGATATTTCGGATTATCTGCGGCTATCCTGTAAAGATGCGTGAAATAAGAGTTGCAGGAATTAGCAATAGCAAGACTAAGGTTAGCGGCATGACCGGGATTACTGTGGGTACAGGCTGGCTTACCACTACCACAGGCGGTGTACCTGCCTGAACATGGATAGCCGTACGAGGGAGTAATCAGACCTTCATCCAACGCTACCAATGCTCCAAGAGGTTTAAAGGTTGAGCCTGGTTCATAACGGCCCTGTATAGCTCTGTTTAATAAAGGCCCGGCTACGTCCAGTACCATCCGGGAATAATTCTTATTCTTATCGGGACCAGTCAGATCATTAGGGTTGAATACAGGGCCAGAAGCCATCGCCAGTATGCCACCTGTTTTAGGTTCAATAGCTACGACGGCGCCTACCTTATCGGTCATCATTCTTTCCGCCATTTGCTGCAACTCTATGTCAAGATAGGTTCTTAGGCTACGGCCGGCAATGGCAGCCGTATCAAAAATTCCATTTTCATAACTTCCCACCAAGCGGTTGTGATTGTCCTTTATGATATGCTGCACACCACGTTGCCCCATCAAAACCCTTTCATAGGTCGCTTCAAGACCATTCTTACCGATATAGTCACCCATCCGGTAAAACTCTTTGGATCGCTCTATATCTGCGGGAGAAACCTCGCTGATATAACCCAGCATTTGGGCCGCCGAATTAAAAGGATATAACCTGATGGGACGTTCTACCAATGCAAACCCGGGGAACCGCCAGCTATTTTCCTCAAACCTTGCCTGCATTTGAGGCTTGAGCAGCGCCTGGAACGCAGAAGGCCTTACAGCGGTATTTTTAAATCGGGCATCCTGTATTCTTTTATTGAATTCAGCCGTGTCAATTTCTAATAAACGGCAGAAAGACGTTGTATCAAAATTCTTAACTTCAGCGGGAGTCACCATCAGGTCAAACATGATAGCATTGTTCAAAATCGCTTTGCCTTTACGATCATAAATAATTCCTCTTTCCGGATAAACAATTTTAGGAAAAACAGCATTATCCATGGCCAACTTGCTGTACTTACCCGACACAATTTGCAGGTTGAACAACTGTGCGATAATGATAAGAAAAGTAAGGAGAAAAATTACACGGATGATACGGCTTCTTGATTGGTTGAACACAGACATGGGTCAAGGACGGGCTATAAGAGAGAATGATTTTTAATTGGCAAATACAAAGTACGAACACCCTTCCGCTGTTTCCAAATGTTTGATACTATATATTTTTTATTTAAGAAAATTTTCTACAAATAATGAATGGTGAGCAACGTCGAACTACGCCGTATTGGTGCGGAATTTCATTCTTCGCGGAAATAATAGTTCGGTTGTAATAATAAGCAGCATGCTTATAGCCGTAGTAGCAACTACCTTGATAAGAAACTGGAGGAAGGTGCCAAAAGACAGCCATTCCAGCAATGTCAACCAGCCGTGATGAAGTAAGGTTAGCACAATAACATACACCAGGTACGGTGTCCAGCCCATAGCTTTTGGAGATGGCTCGCGGTAGTTGAATTCCGTCGGATCCTTTGGTGTAAGAACATTGATGACAAAAGGACGGGCATACGCAACTAAAACACATGCGGCGGCGTGAAGTCCTGGTGTCATCGTAAAAAAATCAAGCGCCATACCGGTTAGAAATCCAATGATAAGCAAGCCGACCCTGGAAATGCTGAATGGCAGCCAAAGGAGAAAAAGAAAATAAATATAAGGCGCTATAAACCGGTGAAGGTGCGGGATCTTATTCAACAGATAAACCTGTATGAGTATGAATAAAGCAAAACGGATAATATTTCTTACCAGGTCACTCAACGGTTGCTTTTTTTAGGATCATCGATTTTCTTTTTTGTCTCTTTCAGTAATTGATCCTGGTCCTGGTATTGAAGATTTTCGACCACCATTACATGTTGCAGGTTTTGAAAATCAGCAGCCGTTTTAATCCTCAAAACATAAAAATTAGTGGATAGATCCGGAATAATTTCTGCGACCGTTCCAACAAGGTGACCAGGGGGAAAGCTTAATGAATAATTACCGGTTAATATCGTATCTCCTTTTACCAATGAATCACTTTTCGGAATATTGCTCAGGCTCAGAAACTTGGGATCTTTGCCATCCCAGGAGAGTGTACCAGAACTATTGGATTTTTTGACCAGTACGTTCACTTTATTCTGTACATGAAGCAAGCTCATTACCTGGCTGTAATTCGGACTTACATTCACCACCTGCCCTACCAATCCTCCGTCTGAACTGAATACACCCATATTGTCGCTGATGCCCTGGTTTGAGCCCCTGTTTATTTGTACATAATTTTTTTCCGCATTCACGGTATTATACATTACCTGTGCTTCCCGCCATGCATAATGGCGAAAATTGCCCAGCGTATCAAATGGGATAGTGTCTCTCCTGATATCAACGGCGGTATCTATCCTCAGAAAATTGGATGGGAGCAGGTTTATCAGCGAATCGTTCATTCTCAACAAGCGCCTGTTCTCTTCTTTCATTTTAAAGAAATCCTCTAAAGTATTATATCTTGAATTGAACCACCCGGTAGCCTCGTTGGCTACTCCCAAACCTTTGGCCTTATGAAATTTGTTGTAGGTAAAAAGAAACCACAGCGCCAACGCCTGCAAAGCCAGGAACATAATTACAGTAAAAAAGCGGCGGATGAATAGAAATATATTACGCATCTATTATAAGGGACAAGGAACAAGTTACAAGGTACAAGTTCAAAAATTTGTAAAAGACCTTCTCGAATGAAAGCACTTGATTCTTGTATTCTGGCTCTTGGCCTTTTCTTTTATCTCATTACAAATGGATATTTGTCATAATGCTTCAACGCAATACCTGTACCACGAACCACACTTTTCAGCGGATCGTCGGCCACATGCACCGGTAATTTGATTTTTTGGCTTAATCTTTTGTCAAGACCCCTTAACAAAGCACCACCACCTGTAAGGTACAGGCCACGACGATAAATATCCCCGGCCAACTCAGGCGGGGTTTGTTCGAGCGCTTTTAATATAGCCTCTTCAATTTTGAATATGCTTTTGTCCAACGCCTCGGCTATTTCCTGGTAACTTACCATGATCTGTTTGGGGATACCCGTTACAAGATCACGACCGTTGACAGGTATATCATCCGGGGGATTGTCAAGATCTTTCATAGCAGAACCCACTTGTATTTTGATCTGCTCAGCGGTACGTTCACCGATCAGTAAACTATGATACCGGCGTAATGCCTCCATAATATCTGCCGTAAATTCATCCCCGGCAATCCGGATCGATTGATCGCAAACAATACCCGCCAGCGCAATAACCGTTATACCGGTTGTTCCACCGCCAATATCAATAATCATATTACCCACCGGCTCTTCGACATCAATGCCGATACCGAGGGCCGCCGCCATAGGCTCATGCAGCAGGTAAACTTCTTTGGCGCCGGCCTGTTCGGCACTATCTCTAACGGCACGTTTCTCCACCTCGGTAATACTAGAAGGAATGCATATCATCATCCGCCAACTTGGAGGAAATAAGGGTTTTTTCGGATAAACCAGCTTGATCAGCTCCCTGATCAT
This sequence comes from Chitinophagaceae bacterium, assembly GCA_031412015.1. Lineage (GTDB taxonomy): Bacteria > Bacteroidota > Bacteroidia > Chitinophagales > Chitinophagaceae > Terrimonas_B. Next base: position 4,173 of record JANOCH010000337.1, on the reverse strand, counting down.
CAGTTCTGCCGCATTAAAATCGGCAATTACACCATCTTTTAGGGGTCTGACAGTGCGGATACTCTCATGGGTTTTTTCGTGCATCATCAATGCTCTCTTTCCCACGGCCAGTACTTCTTTAGGGTTATTTCTGTTGAGGGCTACGATGCTGGGCTCATTTACCACTACTTCATCGTTATGTATAATGAGGGTGTTCGCAGTACCCAGGTCCATCGCTATTTCTTGTGTAAACCAGTTAAAAAGTCCCATTCTATATTATTGGATTAAATGTGTGCAAAGTTGGAGGAAATAATCCGAAATATCAAAGCTAACCTTGCTTGTCGGGATTTACTCAGTTAATCGCTCCAACCACCACTACTTAGTCTATCATCACTACTGCACCATCTCTCAAAAGCCGTAATTCGAAATTGGTTTTTCCTTGATTTTTCTTTACCCCATGTTAACGTCTTTCTTTAATTTCTATTATCATTCAACTGTATTTCTTTGAGGATTATTTTCTACACTACCGTTCCTGCATTTTCAGCTGGCAGAATAACCAGCTTTCTTTTCATTTTGGCATAAAAATAGCAACGCAAGCAACGAAACGCTATCATAAACAGTCTTCCACAACAAAAATCAACTATGAGAAAAGCAGTATTAGCTGTCATCTTATTATTATCAGTAGCAGCCAGCCAGGCCCAGAGCAAAAGTACCAACAGCAGTACTTACAAGACGGCCCTCGGAGTAAAGGTTTGGGATGGCGGTGGCATTACATTAAAACATTTTTTCAACGACAGAAATGCGGGAGAATTGATCGGGTATTTCTGGAGAAATGGCGTCCGGTTCACCGGTTTATATGAGATCCATGGTGATATAAACGGTGCGGAAGGCCTAAGGTGGTATATCGGACCCGGCGCACATATTGGATTCTACAACTCAAAGTATGGCGATGGATCTTTCGGCGGTATTGATGGCGTACTGGGTTTGGATTATAAATTCAGTGGCGCTCCTATCAATTTGTCGATAGACTGGCAGCCATCCTTTGAATTTGGAGATAACCGCGGCTTTTATGGCGGCTGGGGTGGACTTGGAATCCGTTACACTTTCTAATATATATCTTCGGTTTATCAGCAAAAGAAAGGTGGTCTCTCTAAAAAGAGATCACCTTTTTGTTTTGATGTTGAATGTGTATAGCTTTAGCTACAAAGCCATGCAATTATGAAAAAATGCCTTCTGTTAACCGCACTGCTGCAACTATCAAGTCTTTTTGCCTTTACCCAGGATGGCTTCGAACAAAACATGATCGATTTCGAAAAAATGGCCAATGACCCCAAAAGCATTTATGGGCAAAACAAAGGGGTGGGAAAATATTACAATATCCGTGGCTTCAAAATGTATGCTGAGGTATATGGACAGGGACAACCCCTTTTATTCATTCATGGTAATGGAGGTTCAGGCCGCAACTTTTTTAAACAGGTTCCTTACTTCCTAAAAAAGTACAAAGTAATTATCGCGGATAGTCGGGCGCAGGGAAAATCTGCCGATCCCGGTGATTCCTTAACTTACGAAATGATGGCTGATGATTATGCAGCCTTGCTGGACGCCATGAAGATCGATTCTGCCTTTGTGGTAGGTTGGAGTGACGGCGGAATAAATGGATTGTTATTAGCGATTCACCATCCAGGAAAAGTAAAAAAACTGGCGATAACCGGTGCAAATCTTCGTCCCGACAATTCGGCTGTGCCACAGGAATTGCTGGATATGATAGCTCCGATATATACTGCTCTAAAAAATAAGCCGGATAAAAATGAAGCGGAAAATGCCGGCTACAAGCTGGTGCGGATGATTACCGAGCAACCGCATATTCCCGTTACCGATCTGCAAAAAATCAATTGTCCTTCTTTAGTGATAGGTGGTGATCACGATGTAATAAAAGTGGAACATACCGTGGAGATCTTCAATAATATTCCGAAAGCTTATTTATGGATACTGCCTGGTTCTGGTCATAGCACGCCAATCAAGTATGCGGATGAATTCAATAAAAAAATTGAAGAATTTTTCAAAAAGCCCTACCGGAAATTTGAAATTGATCAAAGACTCTTCTGAAAATTATAGATGTACAAATCCTAATCTTTTCTCTATACCAGCAGGTAACTGCGGAAGCTTTCTCCTCTCGATGAGAAAACTATTAAGCTGTGCGATCTCTTTGAAGATATAATGTTTATCAGCCGCGGCTTTCAAATAATCTTTTCCGGTACTTCCGCCTGTACCTATCCGGGTACCGATCATACGATGGACCATATTCATGTGCCGGTAACGCCATGAACTGAGTTGTTCATCTATTTCCAGCAAACTATTTAATAACTGAAAAGGCAATTGCAGCATCGGGTACCCTCGATAAAGCATGATAAATAAAGCCGCCCGGTTGGCCGATGGAGAAAGTGACCTATCGCCACCAATACCCGTTTGCGCAATGTTTGACAAAAAGATATCATCGAAGAACTGTAAATTATTTTTCTCCGCTTCGGCTAAACTATTTTCGTATTGATAGCGGTACTCTGTCCAGAAAATATGGATAATATCGTTGTCACCGTGAGCGGTGAAATTTTCCCAATGCTCTTTTTCATCAAAAAAAGGCATTCTTTCCAGCCAGCCGTTCAATAATTCAAGCAGTGATTTATTTTTTTCAGCCGTTTTTATTACCTCCACATGTTCGCTGCGTAATTGAGCTGTATAGTATTCTTTTCCGTGACGATGCTCAAACTTTAATCCCAGCTTGGCCTCCAATTCTTTGAATTGCCAGCTTTGAAACCCCGATGCCGGACGCAGCATATCCCGGAAATCTAAAAAATCCATAGGGGTCATTGTTTCCATGATATCGATCTGGTGAACCAATACCCGCAGAATTGTAACGCAGCGATTAAGCCGGTGCATTACGGTTTGCAGTTCAGGAGAATTATCGTTTAATGAAGGTTTGGCGAAAATGTTAACTACAGAATCCACTTCGTGGTGCAGTTGCTTGAACCAAAGTTCGTATGCCTGGTGAATAATGATGAACAACATTTCATCGTGCGCCGGCAAATGTTGTTTATCACTTTCGGGAAATTGCGCATTGAGTATCTTCTCTAGTTGAAGGTAATCGTGATAGTGAACATCTGGCATAGCGAATATTTGCGCAAAAATAAGCGAGACGGGCTTCTTTATACCCCTTTAGGAGTTTGGGGCATAAACTCGTATCCTATATCAGTTCGATAATACATATCTTCAAATTCAATGTATTCCAAAACATCCAGCGAGGTGTTCACCGCTTCTTCAATATCGTGCCCGAACGACGTAACACAAAATACCCGGCCACCATTGGTAACGATCTTGCCATCCTGTTCTTTGGTACCAGCCTGGAACACCATAGATTGTTTTCCATACTTTCCTTCCAGCCCGGTAATTTCAAGACCTTTTTCAAAATAACCGGGGTAACCCTTGCTAACCGCCACGACGGTGGCAGCAGCTCTTTCATCCGTTCTTACTATTACCATGTGCAATTCTTTGTTGCAGGCAGCTACACATAAACCAACCAGGTCGGTTTCCATCCGTGGTATCACCACTTCTGTTTCAGGATCACCGAGCCGGCAATTGTACTCTATGACATAGGGGTCGCCATTTACATTGATGAGGCCAAAAAATATAAAGCCGGTATATTCAATTCCTTCTTTAAATAATCCATCCACTGTTGGTTTTATGATACGATCTTCCACTTTATGCATAAAACCGGGTGTTGCAAAGGGAACGGGGCTAACAGCTCCCATGCCACCTGTCATCAACCCGGAATCGCCCACACCGATCCGTTTATAGTCTTTTGCTTCCGGCAGCAATAAGTAATTCTTCCCGTCGGTCAATACAAAAACACTCAATTCAATACCGGTGAGAAAATCCTCCACCACTACTTTCTTACCCGCTTCTCCAAATTTGGCGCTTTGTAACATCAGTTCAAATTCCGCTACCGCTTCCAGGTGATTCTGGCAGATAATTACACCTTTACCAGCAGCTAAGCCATCCGCTTTTAAGACAATGGGTAGCGGTTGCGCCTCAAGGTATTTGATTCCCTCTTCGTAATTTTCTAAAGTAAATTCTTTATACCCTGCCGTAGGAATATTGTGACGCTTCATAAAAGCTTTCGCAAAGGCTTTACTTCCTTCT
>JANOCH010000336.1:0-4734 GCA_031412015.1 Chitinophagaceae bacterium | reverse complement strand
TTGAGCTTTGGTCTCCGGATAAAAAGGAGGGAAAGGGTTTTTTGGAGCCGGTATACCCGGCAACTGAAAAATTAAAGGCCAGGGGATTGGGCGGTCGGCAGATTGGCAAGCTTACACACGCCCTTGTCAACCAGCTTCATGAAAAGGATCTCCCGGAAAATCTTCCGGAGAGTATCGTAAAAAGCCTAAAGCTAATGAGCCGTATAGAGGCCTGCAGGCAGATCCATTTTCCGGCATCAAATTCCAATTATGATGAGGCAGTGAAGCGGTTAAAATTTGAAGAACTGTTTATGGCACAGTTGCGGATGAATTTGCTGCGGTCAAGCCGCCATCGTTTTTCAAAAGGCGTTTTGTTTGACAAAGTAGGAGAGCAGTTCAATACCTTCTATAAAGAATTTCTTCCTTTTGAATTGACGGGAGCGCAAAAGCGGGTGATCAGGGAAATAAGAACTGATACAGCTACCGGCAAACAAATGAACCGGTTATTGCAGGGAGATGTGGGAAGCGGTAAAACAATTGTGGCGTTACTTACCATGTTGCTGTCCATCGATAATGGATACCAGGCCTGCCTGATGGCGCCGACAGAGATATTGGCGAAACAGCATTTCAATACTTTAAAAGAATTGGTAAAAGAACTTCCGGTTTCTATTGAGTTGTTAACCGGATCTACAAAAACAAAAGCTCGTAAAAAAATCTTAAATCTGCTTTTAGAAGGCGAAATAAAAATCCTGATTGGCACTCATGCCGTAATTGAAGAGGTGGTTCAGTTTAAAAACCTGGGAATAGTGATCATCGATGAGCAGCATAAGTTTGGAGTTGCCCAAAGAGCGAAGCTCTGGGGCAAAGCAACCATTCCGCCACATATATTGGTGATGACGGCTACACCCATACCCCGTACGCTTGCCATGACGGCTTACGGCGATCTTGATTATAGTGTAATTGATGAATTGCCTCCCGGCAGACAACCTATTGTGACGGTTCATCGCTATGAGTCACAGCGAAGCAGGGTGATGAGTTTTTTGCGGGCGGAAATTGATAAAGGCAGACAGGTTTATATCATATTTCCACTGATCGAAGAAAGCGACACCCTGGATTATGAAAACCTGATGAAAGGATATGAAGTAGTGAAAGGGTATTTCCCTGAACCGAAGTACTGGATCAGCATGGTGCATGGCCGGCAGCCAGCTGATCAAAAAGAACAAAACATGAAAAGATTTGTTGAGGGTAATACACAGATCATGGTGTCAACCACCGTTATAGAAGTAGGAGTGAATGTGCCGAATGCCAGTGTAATGGTTATTGAGAGTACCGAAAAGTTCGGGCTGTCCCAGTTACATCAATTACGGGGAAGAGTAGGAAGGGGCGCTGAAAAAAGCTATTGCATACTTCTCTCGGGTTCTAAATTGGGAAATGTTGCCCGCGAAAGAATCAAGATCTTAACAGCGACCAATAATGGCTTTGAAATTGCTGAAAAAGATATGGAATTGCGCGGGCCCGGGGATATTGAAGGCACGCGGCAAAGTGGTATGCTAAACTTTAAATTGGCCAACATCGTGCAGGACCGGCCATTATTGGAAATAGCCAAATTTATCGTCTCTGCTGTTATTGAGAATGACCCGGATCTTGTTTCGGCAGAAAATTTACGAATAAAAAATTTCCTCAACCAACAAAAAGGAAAGGCTGCCTGGAGCAAAATATCGTAATGCTACGATGCTTGTATTTCTGTACTGGTAATAAAATATGCCGGAAAAATACCAGTAGCTAAAAAACTGTAAATAATCCGGAACTGTCTTATTCTTAACATAAGTTTTCAGGCTTTTTACCGAATATTTGAACTAATTTAATGGAAAGAATGGCTACCCTAAAATCCTTGATAATTTTTGCAGCTTTCGCTGTTTCTTCACTTCCTGTTTTTGCCCAGGATTATAATAATATTGAGTTTATTGAAAATAAAGGACAGTGGGATAGTCGTGTAAAATTTAAAGGCGAGGTTAATGCGGGGGCCGTTTTTGTACGCTCCACCGGTTTTACCATTTTACAACACAACCAGCAGGATTATTCGGCCCTGCAAACAATTACCCATGGACGCAATCACAACCCTTCCGGTGTTGCCGCCCGCGCAAGTGATAAAATAGTTGTTCGTTCCCATGCATTCAATATTGATTTTATTGGCGCCTCTCCCAATATGAAAGTCGTCCCCGACAAAGTCATTCCCACCTACAATAACTATTTCTTAGGTAATGATCCTTCCAAGTGGGCTTCCGAATGCAGGATATTCCAGGCTATTACGTTGGAGAATGTTTATGACAATGTAGATGTCAGGTATTATACCTATAACGGAATGCTGAAGTATGATATCATTGCCAAACCGGGAGCTGACATAAGTAAGATCGCTTTTAAATATGACGGTGTAGACAAACTACAGGTAAAAAATAAAGAGTTGGTCTTAAACACCTCCGTTGGTGAGCTTAGGGAATCATTTCCTTATACTTATCAGTCTTCATTCAAGGAAAGAAAAGAGATCAATTGCAAGTATGTAGTGAAGGATAATATTGTTCGTTTCCAGGTCAGGGACTACGACCCGTCAGCTACGCTGGTCATTGACCCGACATTAATGTTTTGTTCCTTTGCCGGAAGCACGGCAGATAATTGGGGTTTTACCGCAACCTATGGCCCCGACGGCAGTTTTTTTGGCGGTGGAGTAGTGTATGCCGGCAATTCCTGGCCCGTATCCCCCGGGGCTTTTCAAACAGTTTTCCAGGGGGGGAGCAACGATCCGAGGCCAATGGACATTGGAATTATCAAATTATCATCAAATGGGGGTAACAGGTTATATGCCACCTATGTTGGTGGCGCAGGAAATGAACAACCCCATAGTCTTATTGTAGATCCGCAGGGTAACCTTGTTATCGCCGGAAGAACAACCTCAGATTCTACCTACCCCGGGGGACGTGTGCCTATCGGTTCTGGTGGCGGGTGGGATATTGTAGTTACCAAACTTAATGCGGCCGGGTCTGCGATCATAGGATCAAGGAGAATAGGTGGCGCCGGTAGCGACGGAGTAAATATTAATGCCACCAGGGGTGGTACATCATCTTTGCAACAAAACTATGGTGATGATGGGCGTAGCGAGGTGATTCTTGATGGTGCTGGTAATATTTATGTTGCTTCTAGCACACAGTCGCCCAGTAGTAGTCCGGCTTCCAAATTTCCAACAACTGCCGGTGCATTCCAACCCAATTTTGGCGGAGGTCCGCAAGATGGGGTGGTATTAAAATTCGATACCAATCTCGGACTCCTATTTTCAAGCTACCTGGGTGGCAATGGCGCCGACGCCGGCTATGTTTTAGCTCTTGCTCCTTCCGGGGATATCTATGTGGCCGGGGGTACGGAAAGCGAAAGTAGTGGCGGTTCTCCTACCAATACTTTTCCAGGGAATCATGCCGGAACCGTTGGTCCTTCTTTAAGAGGCGGTATCGATGGGTTTGTGGCGCAGATAAATAATACTGGGACAACTATTATAAGATCCGCTTTTATTGGCACAGCTGGAATCGACCAGGTATATGGTATCCAGTTTGACCGTAATGGATTTCCATATATAATGGGTCAGACAACAGGATCCTGGCAGGTCGTCAATGCAGCTTATAGCAATCCCGGTTCCAAACAATTTATTGCAAAATTACAGCCCGACCTTTCGGCGTATGTATACTCCACGGTGTTTGGAAACGGATCTTCTAGACCTAACATTTCACCTACCGCATTTTTAGTAGATCGTTGTGAGAATGTATATGTTTCAGGATGGGGAAGTGGTGTGACCGAAGAGCCCGGAACAGCTTATCCGAACGCAGGAACACTGGGACTTCCGCTCACCCCAGATGCTTTTCCAAATACACCCGATGGACGGGACTTTTATTTCTTTGTTTTAAGGCGGAATGCCACAGGTCAATTGTATGGAAGTTATTTTGGACAAAACGGTGGTTATACCGACCACGTGGATGGCGGTACCAGCCGTTTCGATCAAAATGGAGTCATCTACCAGGCTGTATGCGCCAATTGTGGTGGTGGAGCTTCTTTTCCCACTACTCCGGGCGCATGGGCAACCGCCAAACCCGCCAGTGCCAATTGCAACCTGGGTATGATCAAAATATCCTTTAACCTGGCAGGAGTTGGTTCAAGTGTTTCTTCAGCCATTGGCGGAGTCCCCAGCGATACCGCCGGATGTTTTCCCCTGGATGTCGTATTTACTGATCAGATCCGTAATGCAACACATTATATCTGGAATTTTGGCGATGGAACTCCGTCAACCCCGTTGTTGCCAGCCAACACTGGTTACACTCAACCGCATACTTTTACGACAGTTGGTAATTACCGGGTTATGTTAATAGCCATCGATTCAGCTAGTTGTAATATCCGGGATACATCTTACATTAATATCCGGGTTGGAGACCTTAAAGCCAATTTGCGGCTAAGTTTTGGAAAAACCGGCGCCTGTACATCATTAGATTACCGGTTTAACAATCTTTCAACTACGCTGCCAATACAACCCTTTACTGATTCTTCATTTATATGGGACTTTGGTGATGGCAGTCCACAGGTGGTAGCTGGATTAAATAGTATCGTTCATACTTTCCCTGCTGTGGGATCATATAATGTCAGGCTCCTTTTAAACGACACGGCCTATTGCAATAATCCTGAGATACTGGATACCATTATTAGTGTAGCTGCGAACGTCGA
>JANOCH010000335.1:0-1914 GCA_031412015.1 Chitinophagaceae bacterium | reverse complement strand
CTTACTTCTTTCGCGTTTTTAATACCGGTAATGATATAACCCACGTCCCCGCAACCCACTTCTTTTTTCTCGGTCATTTTCAGTTTCAGGATACCGACTTCATCGGCGCCATATTGCTGACCGGTAGAAACAAATCTTACCTGGTCATTCTTTTTGATCGAGCCATTTAAAATACGGTAGTAAACAATGATACCGCGAAAACTATTGAACACACTATCAAATACCAGCGCCTGCAATGGTGCATCGGGATTACCCACCGGCGCCGGAATTTTTTCTACAATTGCCTCTAGTATCTCTGGCACACCCATACCCGTCCTGGCACTCGCCAATAAAATATCTTCTTTCTTACAACCAATTAGTTCAATGATCTGGTCCTGCACTTCTTCCACCATCGCCCCAGCCATATCAATCTTGTTGATGATAGGTATTATCTCCAGGTCATTATCGATGGCGAGGTACAGGTTGCTGATCGTCTGCGCCTGTATACCCTGGCTGGCATCTACCAGCAGCAGGCAGCCTTCGCAGGCGGCCAGTGCACGGCTTACTTCATAGCTGAAGTCAACGTGGCCGGGGGTGTCAATCAGGTTCAGGATATATTCTTCACCGTTCTTGTGTTTGTAGTTGATCTGGATGGCATGGCTCTTAATGGTGATGCCCTTTTCCCTTTCCAGGTCCATATCATCCAGCACCTGGTCCATCATATCCCGGTCGCTGATGGTGCCGGTCGATTGCAGCAAACGGTCAGCCAGGGTGGATTTACCGTGATCAATATGGGCGAAGATGCAGAAATTGCGGATATTCTTCATGTACGATTTACTTCATTTTTCAGGTGGGCAAAGGTAGTCGTTTTAACCGGGAAATTTAGGAATGTTTGGCCGGCTTTTGAGCCTTGTTCATCGTCCCTTGCGACGCTCCGTTCCGGGTTCGGGATTTCTACTCAACGATTTAAACAGCCAACCATTGTGATGATGGTATTACTAATTTAGCTAATAGTTAATTCAAAAAACATGGAAGAGCTCATTCAAATTGAAGAGAAATATCAAATAAAGCAAGACAAAATTTATAAGTATTCGTCTTTATACACTGCAGAAATTATCATAGCAACCTCTACTCTCAGATTCTCAAATCCAAAAGATTTCAACGACCCTTTTGACTGCGACGAAAATGTCTTAGATTTTAATATCGCAGAAAAGGGAAATGACGTTGAAGAAGAGATAACTAAAATCGCTAAGGCGTTATATGAACTGAACCAACCCAAGTTTACAGAGAAAGGAATTACACTAGACCTATTAAAGAAGGTAATTGAAAATGATCCCATAACGGTTGGAGGATATAAGGAAAGATTAAATGATGTAGCAATTAGAAAATCGAATGTTTGTTGCTTTTCTAAAACCTTCAAAAGCCCATTAATGTGGTCGCATTACTCAGACAAACATAGAGGTATATGCTTTGAATTCAATCTAAATGTTGGGCTTGACAATATTTTTCCAAATAAGACGATTGACATAATAGGTCAAGTTGATTACGACAAAACAAATAAAATTAATTATTTAAAAGACAAAGTTCAAGCAATTGCTAAACTTTTCCTTTCGAAGTGCAAAGATTGGAGTTATGAGGAGGAAGTGAGAATGATTGTAAGAAATGAGAAAGGCCTTGTAAAATTTAATAAAGATTTTCTATCTGGGGTAAGTTTTGGCTGCAGAGTCAACGATTCTGATGTCGACGAAATCAAAGCATTGTGTAGTAAACACGATTACAATAGTCTAAACTTTATGAGGGCAAAAAAAGGTGATTTTGATTTGACATTTGAAATATTGTAAAAATCCTAAAAGCCATGTCTTTTTTTCATTGCAGGTGTTCCCAAAAAGAACCACGCCTTCGTTGGTGTTTCTCTTTCACCAACGACACGAATAA
>JANOCH010000334.1:0-1809 GCA_031412015.1 Chitinophagaceae bacterium | reverse complement strand
TGACCAACTTTGACATCTTCCTGCAGAACGATACAGTTGATCTTCTTTACCTGCTCAAACTTTATCCATAAACGGTCATCTTTATAATTGCTCAATTTTTCAACTGTTTCAGTTGTGCAAACCGTAAAATTTGTCCTGGGGAAAATTCCCGCGCCGGTATGCAATTCAGCTTTGCTGCCTGATACCAGGTTGTTCGCAAAACTTTCCTCCCGCAATTTCTTAAACGCTACCAATGAAGCCGAATCAATTTCATGGATCAATCCCCTCCTGTCAGGTGGAATGTTCAATAAAAAATTAGCTCCGCGACCCACTGATTTTAAATAGAGATCAAACAATTGTTCTGCGGTCTTCACTTTATCATCTTCTTCCTTGTGATAAAACCAACCGGGCCTGATACTTACATCACATTCCGCCGGTATCCATTGCCTGCCATTGACATTTCCATGGTTCAGCGTATCTGTAGGCGGACCGCCGTTTCCCCTTTTAAACCCTGCAGTATCCAAATAATTCCAATTTGTTTTTCCGGCGATTCCCTTTTCATTACCGACCCAACGAATATCGGGGCCGATATCACTAAATACAACCGTATTAGGCGCCAGCTTTCTCATCGTTTGTTCAAATCTTTTGAAATCATATTCCTGTTTCTTTCCATTCGGTCCTTCGCCATTTGCACCATCCCACCAAAATTCAAAGAAAGGGCCGTAACGGCTGATCAACTCCTTCATCGTATTAACATAAACATCATTATATTCTGCGGTACCATACTTTGGATGATTGCGATCCCACGGAGAAAGATAAACACCAAACTTCAATCCGTTTTCTTTGCATGCCTTCATCAAATCTCCGACCACATCTCCCTTCCCGGCCTTCCATTTACTTTCTCGTACCGTATGCTTAGAATATTTGCTGGGCCATAAACAAAAGCCATCGTGATGCTTTGCCGTAATGATGATACCCTTTGCTCCCGCCTGTTTAGCGATCCGTGCCCATTGACGGCAATCCAGCTCCGTAGGATTGAAAATATCTTCGGGTTCATCGCCGTGTCCCCACTCTTTATCCGTAAAAGTATTGGGCCCAAAATGGATAAACCAATAATATTCCATGTCGTGCCAGGCCAATTGTTGTTTGGTAGGGAGTGGTTCTTTTAATTGGGCCTTAACATCTATTTTAAAAGATACAAGAACCAAAAAGAAGATTGCACACAGTTGATTGCTTACGGCACTTTTCATATAATTGTTTTAAACTTATGATTGAACCAGTTCGCCGATTCTTGCTTCATTGATCCGATCGACAGGGTTCATTATATAAGTAACGATGGAATTATCTTTCATTAATTCTACAACTCTGAAGCCGCGGTAATTGGTTCCCCAATTGCCTCCAAAATGCGCGTCAAACACAAAAGGAATATCATCACGTTTTTTTATCCCTTCTTCATCATGATCATGCCCATTGAATACAGCCCTGATGTTTTTATGCTTTGCAAAAATTTCGAATAGCTCCGGGCAATCGACAGCATGCTTAGTCAGTTTGCCCGGGTTAATATGTATAAATATGAAAACATTCTCCTGTTCTTTGTGCTCTTCCAACTTCTCTCGGAACCATGTAAGGTCAGGACATAAGTAAGTCCCTTTTTCGTTGGAAGTAGTTGCAACCAGGAATGAACTTTTTTTGATCGTAAAATCAAGATTGACCGGCATATTCCAGATCGTTTCCCATTCCGCCGGGGTTACATGATCATGATTGCCCTGGCTTACATAATATTTCGGAGCCAAACCATCCAGGGCTTTTTTAACAGCGGGATAGTGACTT
>JANOCH010000333.1:0-6048 GCA_031412015.1 Chitinophagaceae bacterium | reverse complement strand
GATCCGCTGCGAATGATGCGGGCCATCAGGTTCGCGACGCAGTTGGGCTTTGTGATCGAAGAAAAAACACTACGGGCTATCGGCGCAAATGCTGAAAGAATAAATATCATTTCACAGGAAAGGATCACCGACGAGTTAAACAAGATTGTATTGTCACCTAAACCTTCTATTGGTTTTGATCTATTATATAAAACCGGTTTACTTCACATTATTTTTCCACCCATGGTTGAACTGGCCGGCGCGGAATATAAAGATGGGCATGGGCATAAGGATAATTTTTATCATACGTTGCAGGTATTGGATAATATTTCCCTTAATACAAATGACCTGTGGCTGAGATGGGCGGCTATCCTGCACGATATAGCCAAGCCGGTCACCAAAAGATTTGAAGAGGGACATGGCTGGGCCTTTCATGGTCATGAAGTGGTAGGCGGAAGAATGGTACCGAAAATATTTGCGAAACTCAAACTGCCTCAAAACGAAAAAATGAGGTTTGTACGCAAGCTGGTGGAATTGCATTTGCGTCCTATTAGTTTGACTAAAGAAAACATTACCGATTCTGCCATACGACGATTATTGTTTGATGCAGGGGAGGATTTTGAGGCATTGATGTTGCTCTGTGATGCGGACATCACTTCAAAAAACAAACAGAAGGTAAAACGTTTCCTGGAAAACTTTCAACTGGTGCGGCAACGCTGCAAAGAAGTGGAAGAAAGCGATCATTTGCGTAGCTGGCAGCCACCTATTACGGGAGAAGAAATAATGGAGATGTTTGACCTGGCACCGTCCAAACCAGTTGGTATTTTGAAAAATACATTAAAGGATGCTATTTTGGATGGTATTATTCCAAATACATATGAAGATGCTTATTCATACCTGGTTGAAAAAGCAAAGGAAATGGATTTGAAAATAAAGAAATCGTAAATTCGCAATATGGCTATTTTAAAATTCAGGGTTTATTTTGAAGAGGATGAAAGTGTATACCGCGATGTGGCCATCCGGCATACGCAGTCTTTTTTGGATCTGCATGACGCCATTTTGAAAGGGTACGAGTTTGACAGCAAGCATAAGGCGACTTTTTTCCGTAGTAATGATCATTGGCAACGGGGCCGCGAGATCACCCTGGAAAAATATGATAAGGAATACCGGGTGGCACCTTTATTAATGAAAGAGACAACCATTGGTTCTGAGATCAAGGACCCCAACCAGAAGTTTGTGTATTGGTATGATTTCAATAAGAACTGGACCTTCCTGGTGGAACTGATCAACGTGTCAAAGGAAGAGAACCCAAGATTGAGTTATCCATCTGTTGTAAGAACGGAAGGTATTGCTCCGAGTCAATACGGAACGAAAGGATTATTGGGTGAAAAATTTGCGGATGTGGAGGAGAAGTATGACCTGTCGCAGGGAGTGGATGGGTTTGCCGAGAAAGACGAAGACGGGGAGGACCTTGGTACTACGGCAGATGACGGAGCGGCAGAGGAAGAAAGTGAGGAACAGGTCTAGTGGAAAATATTATAAATAGTTGATTGTCTGTATATTTGCAAGGATAGTCTAAATAATTCATCCCGATCCAAGGATCGGGCTTTTTTTTAAGCAATTGTTGAATTCAAAGCACAATAAAACAGTAATTATTATAGCTGGCCCGACAGCCGTTGGAAAGACAGCTGTTGCGATAGAAGCAGCCAAACGGTTCAATACTGAAATAATATCGGCTGATAGCCGGCAGTGTTTTAGGGAAATGAATATCGGCGTGGCAAGGCCTTCACCAGAAGAGTTAAAGGCAGTTAAACACCATTTTATCAGCACGCATAGCATACGGGACGATGTAACGGCGGTTACATTTGAGGATTACGCTCTGCAAAAAGCGACTGAACTATTTCAGCAGCAGGATGTGGTAGTAATGACGGGCGGAACCGGTCTATATATCAAAGCTTTTTGTGAGGGGCTTGATGCAATACCCAGGGTGCCGGGGGAGATCCGTGCATCGATAAATGAGCGATACGAAAAGGATGGGATGGCCTGGTTGCAACAGGAGATTGAAAAAAAAGACCCGCGATTTTCTAAAGAAGGAGAGACGCAGAATCCACAACGAATGATGCGTGCATTGGAGGTAGTGGAGGCAACGGGTAGTTCGATCCTAGATTTCCGGAAGGGAGAGAAAAAGCAAAGATCGTTTAGGATAATCAAAATCGGGTTGGAGTTGCCCAGGGAAGAACTTCATCAGCGCATCAATGCCAGGGTTGACAAAATGATGGAGAGCGGACTATTGGCCGAGGTAAAAGCTTTGTTGCCTAATAAGGAATTGAATCCGTTGCAAACGGTTGGTTATGCAGAGCTAATAAAGTTTGTTGAAAATAAAATAACGATGCCAAAGGGCATTGAGGAAATAAAAATTCATACACGGCAGTATGCCAAGAGACAAATGACCTGGTTTAAAAAAGACAAAGAATTTGAATGGTTTTCACCAGCCGATATTGATCTTATTCTTTCGCTTATCAAAAAAAGGCTTTCGTAGTTTACCCTCAGCCGAGCTTATTACGGTTGGGGATTGACGGTCGTTTGGAAATAAAAAACCCCAATCTGCTGACCGGGGTAAAAATATTAATAAGGGAAGCTTAGATATGAGCTTCGATCTTTTTTACAAAATTTCCTTTGGGCTGTGCACCTACTAATTTATCGACCACCTGGCCGCCTTTGATGAAAAGGATTGCAGGGATTGAGGTGATGCCATAGTTCATAGATACCTGCGGATTGTTGTCCACGTTTACCTTGCCTACGTTTACTTTACCATCATATTCTTTCGACAGTTCTTCAATAACGGGTCCTATCGCACGGCATGGTCCACACCATTCAGCCCAGAAGTCCACTACCGTCAATTTATCAGAAGCCAAAACGTCTGTTTGAAAGTTTGAGTCATTAAATTCCTTTGCCATTGTATTTATTTTAATTTTTTTTGTTTCTATAGGACTGCAAATTTAAGCCCGTTACTATTAACAGCCGGAGTTGGCAGAAAGTTGTGTAAAACTTGTCACTGTTTTTCGTCAGCTGCGGTACAAACCTGCTAAAAAGTCCTTACTTATCAATTCGTTAACACCTGAACCTCCAGCTCAGGTTTTTCTTCCAGGAAATGGATCATCTCTTCATTCATCTCGAAACCTTTGCCGGATGTTACCAGGCTGATCTTCAAATCTTTTTTTGGTTCGTTTACAATGAACCGTAAGGTCGATTGCCCGGGATGATTGACCAGGTTTTTTTCTACAAACCGGATCATTTCCTTGCTAATATCCTGGGGATGAACCTGCACGTTTACCTGCCTGGTCATTTGCTTTTTGAGCGTCTCGGCCAGCGATACCTGCTGTACTTTGAATTCATATTCACCCTGGTTATACCTTGTTTTGAAATAGCCGGTAATACAAACAGATGCTCCTTGTTGCAGGTAGGGCGAAAGCCGGAGATAGTCTTCGCTGAACAGCGCAAAGTCGGTTTTACCTGAAAAATCTTCAATAACATAGCTGCCAAATTTGTTACCGCTTTTCTGGGCGACTCTATGTTGAACACCTGTCACCAATGCCAGGATGCGGAACATCCGGCCGGGGTTAGGCTGCAATTTGATAGATTCTTTGAAATCATTGAAGTCGGCAATGGACGTGGTCCCGTAATGTTTCATTTCAAAACGGTAATGATCCAGCGGGTGGCCACTCAGGAATATCCCGGTTACTTCCTTTTCATAGTCAAGTTGAACGATCAATGGCCAGGGGCTGCAATCAGGTATCCGCGGTGGCGGAATTTCCATGGTTACCGGCAGGTCGCCAAACAAGGTATTGGCTGTTGATGCATTCTGATTGGAAATGATCTGGCCATATTTGATCACTCTTTCCAGGCCCGTGGCCGTTTCTCCTTCGGGTATGGTGAAGTATTGTGCACGGTGATGTTCCGTGAAACTATCAAAGCCGCCGGCATAGGCCAAACTTTCCAATGTCTTTTTATTGACGGCTCTTTGATTGATGCGTTTGATAAAATCGAAGATATTAGGGTAGGGCCCGGCTTTCTGTCTTTCTGCGATTATGCTTTCTACAGCGGCTTCACCAACTCCTTTCAGACCACCAAGGCCAAATCGTACTTCCCCGGCTTTGTTCACGGCGAATCCTTTCAATGATTCATTGATATCCGGTCCAAGTACTTTTAATCCCATCCGCTTACACTCTTCCATAAAGAAGGTGATCTTGTCAATACTTCCGGCGTTGTTCAACACCGCCGCCATATATTCGGCAGGGTAGTGTGCTTTCAAATAAGCGGTTTGATAAGCAACATACGCATAGCAGGTAGAGTGGGATTTATTAAAGGCGTACTGTGCGAATGCCTCCCAGTCGGTCCATATTTTTTCCAGCCTGTCTACCGGAAGTAATTTTGCTTTGGCGCCAGTGATAAACTGCGCCTTCATCTTATTCAGTACAGCGATCTGTTTTTTACCCATTGCTTTACGCAACACATCCGCATCCCCTTTACTAAACCCTGCCAGCTTTTGCGCCAGCAACATTACCTGTTCCTGGTATACGGTGATACCATAGGTTTCTTCCAGGTATTCCTGCATTTCCGGCAGATCGTAACTGATTGGCTCGCGGCCATGTTTACGATCGATATAGTTAGGGATATAGGCCATAGGTCCCGGGCGATACAAGGCGTTCATCGCAATAAGATCGCCAAACTTATCCGGTTTTAACTCCCGCAAATATTTCTGCATACCGGGACTTTCAAACTGGAAAGTGCCGATGGTAGAAGCATGCTGGTAGATTTCAAAAGTTTTTTGATCATCGAGTGGTATAGTATCGAGGTCAATCTCTACACCATGGTTTTGTTTGATCAGCGCTAACGCATTTTTAAGGATCGTCAGGGTCTTTAATCCGAGGAAGTCCATCTTGATAACACCGGCTTCTTCGATCACATTACCTTCTATCTGTGTTACCCACAATGGCGAGTCCTTGGCTATGGCGACGGGAATCAGGTCGGTAAGATCTTTTGGCGCGATGATAATTCCCGCGGCATGTATACCTGTATTTCGAACAGAGCCTTCCAATCTTTCCGCTTCATGCAACACCCTGCTGAGCAAGGTATTTTCCTGGTCGTATATTTCTCTTATCTTTTTTACATTCTCAAAATCATCTCCTCCAAGGCCTTCTTTTTCTTCCAATGATTTTTCGCCATCTTTTATTTTCATTGGGGCGTGCAGCACCCGTCTTAGTTCAACACCTGGTCGTTCAGGGATTAATTTCGTCAGGGCACGACTTTCGGCGAGTGGCAGATCTAAAACTCTTGCAACATCAGCGATACTGGATTTCGCAGCCATCGTACCATACGTAATGATCTGTGCTACCTGGTTCTTACCATATTTGTCAACTACGTAGTCAATTACTTTTTGTCTTCCTTCATCATCAAAGTCCGTGTCTATATCGGGCATTGATTTACGATCGGGATTCAGGAATCTCTCAAACAGTAAATTGTATTTGATCGGATCTATATTCGTAATACCGGTACAATATGCCACCACCGAACCAGCGGCGGAACCACGGCCGGGTCCTATAAACACGCCGATGTCGCGACCGGCTTTGATGAAATCACTTACTATCAAAAAGTAACCGGCAAATCCCATGGTTTTGATCGTGAATAATTCAAAGCGGATACGTTCGTCCACCTCGGGAGTGATCTCGTTGTATCTCTTTTTGGCCCCCTCCCAGGTAATATGTTCGAGGTACTGATCCTGCGATGAAAATTCTTTCGGCACCTGGAAAAAAGGTAACAGTATATCCCGCTTTAAATTCAGCAGATCAATTTTGTCAACGATCTCGTTGGTATTGTCAATAGCCTGCGGAAGATCATGAAAGACCTTGGTCATTTCTTCCGTGGTCTTAAAATAAAACTGGTCATTCGGAAAAGCGAAACGTTTTCCCTTGATATTTACATCATCGTCCGCGAAATCACGGGAGGCTTGTGTAGCTTGTTTTTCTCCTGTGTTGATACACAATAATATATCGTGGGCATTAAAGTCGC
>JANOCH010000332.1:0-4825 GCA_031412015.1 Chitinophagaceae bacterium | reverse complement strand
CATCATTCTTATCTCGAATGCAGCTTCCATGTCAGGGGTAGCATTGATCGGGAGTGAATATATCTCCCAGGTTATTTTTAAAACAACACCTGATAATACGACCCGGGCCCTGATCGCCATGATCCCTATTATACTTTTTTACTGCGTCAACCTATTGGGTTTAAGAATGAGTGCTACCGCCCAGAATATTTTGATGATCATCAAGATCGGGATGCTGGTCTTGCTGATCAGTTCAATCTTTTTCATTACTGGTGATGCCAATGCTTCCACCGTGGTAGCCGTAAGAGAATTTACAACCATGGATTACATCAAATCATTTGGTGTGGCGCTGATCGCTGTTTCGTTTACCTACGGTGGATACCAGCAAACCATCAATTTTGGAGAAGAAATACATAATCCGCGAAAGACGATCCCAAAGGGGATCTTCATCGGCATACTAATCATCATTTCACTGTACCTGGCCGTCAGCTATGCTTACTATAATGCCATTGGTTTTGAAGAACTGAAAACTTCGAGGGGCATTGCATCCATTGTGGTTGAAAAAATGTTTGGACCAACCGGCAGGGCGATAGCTTCTGTTTTATTGTTTATCGCCGTGCTGGCGTATGTAAATGTCTTGCTGTTGAGCAATCCCCGCGTGATGTATGCCATGAGTAAAGATGGTATCCTTCCTAAAGCTTTCCAGAAAAAAGATGAGAAAAAGGATGTACTGACGATCAGTTTAACGGTTTTTGCCGCGATGGGCATCATTGTTTTATTTTTTGCAAAAGAATTTGACCAGATACTGGGCTTTACCATTTTTTTAGATTCAATAGGAATGGCCACTTCGGCAGCTACTATTTTTATTTTACGGAAAAGAACGAAGCACCTGGATGGAACCGGCATTTATAAAATGAAATTGTATCCGCTGCTTCCTTTAATATTTATAGCGGCCTATATATTTGTTGGTATTTCCATCGCATTTAATACACCAGATCTTGCATTGATAGCGACTGGCGTCTTTGCGGCTTTCCTGATCATTTATTTTTTAGTCACCAGATTGAAAACCGGTAATAATGTCTCTTCCAACTGACCTTTCTTATATTTTGAATGAACTGGGTGAAGATCGTGAACACTACTTTAATGCGGTCTCTCCACCCATCATGCAAACCAGCAATTTCGCCTTTAAAAAAGTAGACGACCTCTATCATGCTTTCGAGGATGAGATGAGCGATTATTTATACAGCCGTGGGTTGAACCCAACTGTTGAAATACTGAGGAAAAAGCTGGCGGCTTTGGATGGCGCTGAGGATTGTTTGGTTTTCAATAGTGGAGCGGCGGCCATCTTCGCCGGCGTATTAGCCAATGTAAGAGCCGGCGATCAGATTGTATCTGTCAAATCCCCCTATACCTGGGCACAAAGAATGTTTGATGTGGTGTTGCCGCGTTTTGGTGTAACGACCACTTATATTGATGGCGCAAAAACGGAGAACTGGGAGCAAGCAACAAAAGCCAATACGAGTTTCTATTATTTAGAATCTCCCAACAGTTGGTTTTTCGCTTTGCAGGATATCAGGGCCGTGGCTAAGCTGGCAAAAACTAAAAATATTACCACCTTAATTGATAATAGTTATTGCACACCGCTCCAGCAGAATGTCATTGAAATGGGCATCGATCTCGCTATGCAAACGGCAACAAAGTATATAGGCGGTCACAGCGATACACTCGGTGGGGTACTTAGCGGTTCTCAACAAATGATCAAAAAGATTTTTGATAGTGAATACCTGAATATTGGTAGCGGTATTCAACCCTTTAATGCCTGGCTACTTATCCGGGGTTTAAGAACTTTACCTTTAAGGTTAGATCGTATTAACCAATCAACCGATCAACTCGTAAACTATCTTAAGCAACATCTTAAGGTTGAGAGTATCATCTTTCCTTTTGATCCTACATTCGCTCAATATGAGCTGGCAAAACGCCAAATGAAGAATGCCGGTGGCCTGGTGACCTTTATTCTAAAAACCAAAAACCGGGATGACATCGTCCGGTTTTGTGAATCCCTCAAACATTTTATGATGGCGGTAAGCTGGGGAGGTCATGAGTCATTGATCCTTCCAAAATGCGCCGGGATTAAAGCGTCAGATTTTGATGGAGAAAATGCCGAGCATCGTTCCGTTCGACTGTATGTTGGATTAGAAGAGCCTGAATACCTTATCGCAGACCTGGAGCAGGCTTTAAAAATATCAGGATAGATTAACTAACTCCCGCTTATCAAAAATCAAACGGCCGCGAACCCTTTTCAATTATTTTTGCCGGATGATGACCCGATGTATTACGATGGCCTTTTGCCTGTTCACATTTACCCTTTCCTTTACACAGGAGAAATGGAGTTTGCAGAAATGTGTGGAATACGCTTTAAAAAATAATATTTCGGTAAAGCAAACCGATCTGCAATCTCAGTTTTCTTCTCTCAATTTAAAACAAAGCAAAGCTTCACAATTGCCTTCTTTCAATTTTTCCGGTAGTGCGGGAAATAGTTTTGGTCTTTCCGAAAATCCGACGACCGGTATTTTGGAAAACAATAGTTTCTTTAATACAGGTGCGCAGCTGCAGGCGCAGGTTAGTTTATTCAACTGGTTTTCTAAAAGAAACGCCATTGAGGCCAACAGGCTGACCTACGAGGCGGACATACAACAAACGCAAAAAATTAAAAATGATATTGCGCTAAACGTAGCTGTCGCCTATTTACAGGTTTTGCTGGCCCGGGAGCAAATTAATCTTTCGAAGATCCAGGTGCAGCAGACCTCCTCGCAACTGGAAAGTACCCAAAAGCAGGTGGATGCAGGAAAGTTGCCCGAATTAAATGCCGCGCAATTAGAGGCACAGTTGGCGACCGATAGTTCGTCATTGATCACAGCCGATGCTTCGGCGCAGCAATTCGTTTTACAATTAAAAGCTTTATTGAACCTGGATGCAGGCGCTCCTTTTGATGTAGAAACTCCGCCAGTTGACATGATACCGTTGGAGAACTTAGCCGAATTGCAACCTGAAAATGTGTATTCGTCAGCCTTGATAAATCTGCCGCAACAAAAAGTAAATGAACTGCGTATTAAATCGGCAATAAAGGATGTGGCGGTTGCAAAAGCTGCACTATATCCAAACATATCTGCATTTGGCGGGCTTGACACCAGGTATGCTCACTTTCAAAGAGCTCCTATATACAATCAGGTGATCGCGGGATATACTGTAACACCGCTTAGGACCGATGCAGGCGGCGGGATATTCTATAATGTAGAGCAACCGGTACTTCAAAAGGGGAACACGATTTTAGGGTACGTAAGGTCAGATGGGTTTAGTAAGCAATTCAAAGAAAACTTCGGGCAAAATATCGGTATAGGTCTTAGCGTGCCCATTCTTAATGGACGAAGAGCAAGGACCGGCTGGGAACAATCTAAATTAACGGTAAGGAATTTCGAACTGACTAAAGAGCTGGGAGACCAACAGTTGAAGCAGGATATTTACAAGGCTTATATTGATGCTACGGCTGCGATACAAAAGTTTAATGCTAATAAAAAAGGGGTTCAGACCGCTCAAAAAGCCTATGATTTTGCTAACAAGCGTTACGAACTGGGTTTGTTATCGACTTATGAATTGCTGAATAGCCAGACCGCCCTGCAAACGGCAAAAACTCAGCTATTGTATGCGCAATATGATTATGTGTTTAAAGTGAAGTTGCTGGAATTTTATAAGGGACAGGGGCTGAAATTGTAAATCCCCGGAAGACATTTCAAAGAACAAAAAGCCGATATTTTCGAGTTTATAATAATGCAGATGATTTTGTTAGTGGCGATAGGCGAACATTTTTTTTAACTATTTCGGGCAACAGAAGGTTTTCTTTTGTCGGACATTAAAAGTCCCATTAGGGTATTATGAACAAAACTTTAAAAAGGATATTGATCGTGGCAGGTATTGTGATGCTTGCTTTGATAGCCTGGAAATTGATGTCCGGAAATAACGATAAAGGTGAAAAGGTGGCTGTGGAAAAAGTAGCCAGGAGGACGATCATTGAAACAGTGACGGCCAGTGGAAACATTTATCCCGAAGTAGAGGTGAAGATCAGTCCTGATATTTCCGGTGAGGTTACAGAATTGAATGTTGAAGAAGGTGATAGTGTGAAAAAAGGCCAGGTTTTGGCAAGAATATTTGCGGATATCTATTCATTGCAAAGAGACCAGGCCGCATCGCAGGTGGGACAAACGCAGGCAACGGTAGCTAATAGCCAGGCCGCATTAGAATCCACCAAAGCCTCTTTGGACCAGGCGAAACAAGCTTATGACCGTAATAAGTCATTGTTTGATCAGAAAGTAATTTCACAGGCAGAGTTTGAACAGTTTGAAACCACCTATAGATCGGCACAAGCCAATTATAATGCGGCACTGCAAGGAATAAAAAGTTTGCAGGCCAATGTAAATGCGGCGCAAACCGGACTTACAAAGGCTAATAAAGATCTTGGTCGAACTACACTGGTGGCGCCTATGAGTGGAGTTATTTCATCATTGAAGGTTAAAAGAGGCGAAAGAGTAGCAGGTAATAGTTTTAATGTAGGTACGGAGATGATGACCGTTGCAGATATGAGTGTACTGGAAGTAAGGGTAGATGTAGGTGAAAATGATATTGTGAAAGTGAATGTCGGTGATTCGGCGGATGTAGAACTGGATGCCTACAACAATCGAAAATTCAAAGGTATCGTTACCCAGATAGCCAGCAGCAGTGTACTCGCTACACAGAGTCAGATGTCTGCCTCAACCGATGTAACGAATTACAAAGTATATATCAGGCTATTGCC
>JANOCH010000331.1:0-3485 GCA_031412015.1 Chitinophagaceae bacterium | reverse complement strand
ATGCCGCAAATTTATTAAAACGATTTATCAGCGGAATTGAAAGCGACCGGCAAACCGGGCTTGAAAAAGCGATGGACATAGCCGATTCTTTTGCCGGGCTTGGCTCCCTCAAAGGTCTTAGCGAATCGGTGGAATATGAATTGCGGTCCAACCTTGTACGTTGTCGTACGAGACAATTATATTTTGGCATAAGGCTATATCGTATTTTATTACAGGTATATGAGTTGTTGCAACAAAAAACTCCGGATAGTAAACTATGGAACTACCTGGGCAATCATGAAAAACTGGAACGAAAGTCGTTACTGAATAAACAGGGTGAGAACATCGAACAGGTATTATTTTATGGTGATAACGATGGCGTCGCCTCATTCAATAATTTTCTTGCCCTTTTTAAAGATGCGAAGCGCTGGGTCATTTCCGCAAACGATCTTTGGATCACTATTCGTTCGCTTTCACCGCAACCCATCGTTATCTATGCCAACCGGCCGCTGGATACGAAAACAGGAATGGATCTGCAGGCCCAAGATTCTTTAAGTTCTTTTTTCCAGCGCCAATCACTGGAGCCCGTTATTATCGTCCACCGTGGTCACAGTTATCACCTGACGAATACGCTCAGGAGAATACAACCCTCGGTGAGGCTGGCTATCCTGGGATCTTGCGGCGGCTACAACAGCATTGTAAAAGTAGCAGACATCAGCCCCGTTGCGCAGATCATTGTTTCAAAAAAGATCGGATCGAAGTACATCAACGATCCTATGATCGACGTGATCAATAACACGTTGCTAAGTAATAAAGACCTTGCCTGGACAAACGTATGGGAAGAACTCAGGATAAGATTCGGCAGGGATAAATTTGCACTTACTATTTTTGATGAATACATCCCACCTACAAAAAACGTAAGCCTGTTTGTACTGAAGCTTTTTAATCTCTCGCGACTGGAGTATTAACAAGATCATCGTTGTATAAAACTTGTACCATGCATTCATCATTTTCCCAGGAAGCGCTTATTTTTTTTGAGCCGGCTGTCCGCTTCAGGAATAATGTTCCCTCACAAAAAATGTTACCACTGCTGTCTTTTACCAGGATATCATAATTACCGGGTTTTAAAATAACCGATAGTCCATGTTTTTGGACGATATCATTACCCTGCGTAGTAACAGAAGCGGGTAAAAAAGGAAGGGTTCCCTTTATTGAATCGTCAATAAAGAGATAATGTGTTTCGGCGGTTTCGCTTTTCTTCCAGAAACTCGCTTTACCGGGTTCTCCCGTTGAAACATCCGACTCGTTGCAGGTAAAGCCCGCCACCAGTACTATATAAGTCGGCACCATTAACAACATTACTATTTTCCTCATATCCTTTTTTAAAGGGTAAAACCAACGGTATCCGCCCGGTTACCCAATAAGACGTTGCTTTTCTTAAACAGGTTACAGATCCGGCCTGTTACTTTATTTTTTTCTGCAATATTGAAACAGCTTTATCAAGCACAACATCTTTATGCTGCAGGAAATCATTTAGCGTAGGGTTTACTTCTACGTTTGGTATGATGCCGGTGCCAACAAATATCCTTCCATCGGGATAAGTATCTTTCTTGGTGCAGATGCGGGCCGAGCCGCCACCCGGCAATGAAAAGGGAATCGGCTGACCCGTACTGGCAAAACTACGTTGACCCACCGTTACGGCCCTGTCACCCAATCCATCCAGCATGATCAGGAAATCTTCAGCAGCGCTGGCGGTTTGATGTCCAAACAACACCGCCAGCGGAACAGAGGCCATGCGTTTATCTTTTGGCGCTGTATTCGCTTCGGTCATTTGTCCGCCTTCAAACCATACAATCCCTTTATAATAGTCACGTGCCGTTTTACTCCATTCACTTGTATCGCTCATGTCCTGCATGGCATAAGTGCCCCATGCTTTGTAAGAAGCCCGGTGTTCACGGGTAAACCATTTACTGCCCCTGATAGAATCATCATTTGTAAAATAGGAGAGGATGGCGGAGGAATTTTCAGAACTGCCACCACCATTCTTACGAATATCAATGATGATCGCTGTGGCTTTTTGCAATGCAGGCAGCGCCGTCAAAAAAGTGTCAACGATCTTCCGGTTATCAAAACTGTTCAGGTCTATTTTGGCGACATTTCCGGGCAACCACTTTAATTCAAACAAAGTATTGCTGTACGGATTTAACCAGGCCAATTCCTGTTTTACTTCCCTTTTCAATAAGAGGGAGTGAACCGTATTGTTGGGTTTCCTGAATCGAATGCGGATCGTATCGCCATTAAAACCATCCAGCAGGTAATCGGCGCACCAGTCTTCGGTAATGTAGGAAGCGGATTGCGAAATAAAAGGCCGCACGAATTCATTGATGTATTCCTCTACGAGTATATTGTTGACATGAGTGATCTCGCTGCCGATGGGCACCACGTCTTTCGTTGTAGCGGCCGTATTGACTACAACAGGTTTACCATCGATATTGCGAAGCTCCAGTTTAATATCTCCAAAAGAGCGGCGGCTTGTTTTATTACTGATATAATTGGGAAACCACACGTTGGTATGGCCATCTTTTAACAAAGCGCAGAACTTTTGCAGCACCCGGTAATACTCATACACCGTTTTAGTAGCGAGCACCTGCGGCACAAAAGCCTGGTAAGCGCTATCCCAGTTGAGCTTGGGCACATTGCTGAAATAAGCATAGTTATAATTAGCCTCCTGCCAGAAACGGGAGAGGCCATAGATCTTCTGTGCATCGGTGATCACCGTATCGGGTTGCTGGGCGTAGGAACTATATAAATTTAGTGCCAGCAGAATTGTGAAAAGTCTTTTCATACTCATGTGAATGGTTAGGTATTTTACAATTAAGGAGCCGCAAAAATAATAGAAGAGGGCTTGATGATTTTCATATTGTTGAGCAACCGGTAAATTAAATTGGATAGGTGGTGATTACAGATAGTGCACGGTCAAGCAAATTGTCCGGCGTCATTGCCAACACCGACAATACCAAAAAGCGAATATCAACTCGTTGAAAATCATTCGTGAAACTTTTGAGATATCGGTCGGAGTGCTGTATATTTAATTGTTAGATACAATAATTTTCTGCCCAAACTTCCACTTACTGAAATTTTCCTATCAAACAATAATCACCGCCTTGATTGATCGATAGAATATGTCACCGGGCTTTGTAACTCCGATTAAGCAACAGGCCCCGAAGTGACTTTGATTCGGAAGAGATCATATCCCTGATTAAGCGATAGAACATGTGACCCAGCAACAGTAACTCCGATGATGCGATATTACTGTATCTAACATGGGGTTTGGCGTCATGGCGGCTTAACGAATAAATACTCATCGATATAACATTTCTCAGCGACATATCAATCTGACGAATAAAGCCCAACTATAGAATATATTTTCATCTTCATATCTTTACTCAGCATCAGTCCCGGCTTACGTAACACGGAATATCGCCACATCGCCAAGCCCTGACGTT
>JANOCH010000330.1:0-15476 GCA_031412015.1 Chitinophagaceae bacterium | reverse complement strand
AAAAAGGGTGAACCGGAATTTGCGCTTGACCGTTATCCGGAAGAAATAAAACACGAAAAAGCAATCCTCGCGCAGGGAAAGTTTTTCTCTGAGCATGAGATGGCAACCATCACGGTGCTGGCTGATATCATTATTCCAAAGGATGATATAAGCGGCAGCGCTTCAGATGCTAAAGTGCCTGAGTTTATTGATTTTATAGTAAGAGATATGCCGCAACACCAGGTGCCTATGCAGGGCGGTCTTCGCTGGCTGGATATGCAATGCCTCAACAAATATGAAAAGGCATTCAAAGATTGCAGTCCGCAGCAACAGATTGAAATGGTAGACCAGATAGCTTATCCCAAAAAAGCCAGGCCAGAAATGAAACAAGGGGTTGTTTTCTTTTCATTGGTGCGTAATCTTACGGCGAGCGGCTTCTATACTTCGGAGATCGGCGTTAAGGATCTGGGCTATGCAGGTAATACGCCTAATAAATGGAACGGCGTGCCCGATGATGTATTGAAACAATATAACGTTGCTTACACAGAAAAAGAACTGAAAGAATGTGTTAAGTTTTGAGTCTTTAAAACAATCTGGCTAATACCTGAAAATGCGGAGCGCTGGCTTCGCATTTTTTCTTTGAATAAGAGATTTGCATTATCCCGCACCGTTACTGGTGTCGCACCCAGTCATTCCTGTTTGAAACTAAATTAAAAGATTATAAGTAAATTAGACCAGGAATCGTTGTTAATTGTGTAGCACATGAAAGAAATAAAAGATATTATCCGCTCATTTGAGGAGGCGCAAAACCAGGGCAGACAAACGGCATTGGCCACGGTGGTACATGTTGATGGATCATCTTACCGGCGCCCGGGCGCAAGGATGTTGATCACCGATGAAGGTCAATTGACGGGAGCTATCAGCGGCGGCTGCCTCGAAGGTGATGCATTGCGAAAGGCATTATTGGTCATGTCGCAACAAAAGTCGATGCTGGTTACCTATGATACCATGGATGAAGATGATGCCAAACTGGGAATCGGCCTGGGGTGCAATGGTATCATACAGGTCTTGATCGAGCCGATCGATCCGGAGGAACCCAACAACCCAATTCAACTTTTAAGAGTTGTTGCCGCCCGCCGGCAAAAAGCTGTCTTGATCACACTTTTTTCGTTAGAGAATAAACAAGATACACAGGTTGGCACTTGTTTGTTTTTGAGGAACAACGAGCTCGTGGAAAGAAATGTCCCGGCATTGAAAAATATTTTGACCAGTGACGGAATGCAGGTATTAGCAGGCAATCAATCCTTATTCAGAACCTATCATTCCGGATCCAAGAGCCTGACCGCATTTATTGAATTGATAAAACCTCCGGTTTCGTTGGTTGTGATTGGTGCGGGAAACGATGTGATTCCGTTGATAGCTATGGCCGATACACTGGGTTGGGAAACAACGGTGATCGACGGAAGACCCAATTATGCAAAGCAGGAACGCTTTACGGCCTCCTGCCAGGTATTGGTGGCAAAGCCGGAAAAAGTTTTAACCCAGATCAGCATCGATGAACAAACAGTTTTTCTGCTGATGACGCATAACTATAACTATGATATGGCGATGCTTTATCCACTGGTGCAAAGGAAAGTAATATTTGTAGGAATGCTGGGGCCCAAGAAAAAACTGGAACGAATGATCGGTGAGCTGGAAGAGCAGGGTATTCATTTAACGGAACAGGAAATGTCTTCTATATACAGTCCTGTTGGATTTGATATTGGCGCCGAAACTTCCGAAGAGATCGCTTTATCCATTTTGTCGGAAATAAAAGCGGTGTTGAGCGGCAAGCAAGGTCTTTCGTTAAATAGCAATAAGGGAACAATACATTCCCGTAGTGAATCGATCATTGAACAGGTAAAAGTTTCTGAAAAAAATTAATCGGGCATGGCAGCTAATAATGTCATAGTAAACAGTTGCGCCATTATCATCCTGGCCGCAGGTTCATCCAGCAGGATGGGCAGACCAAAGCAACTGTTGCCATACAATGGTAAAAGTCTTTTGGAGCATACGGTTGATACAGCCAATGATGCCGATGCGAATCCCGTGATTGTGGTGCTTGGCGCCAATGCTGCATTACTGGAGAAAGAGATCGATGAAAAGAAAGTGCGTATTGTTGAAAACAAGGAATGGAAAGAAGGAATGTCATCCTCCGTTCGTTGCGGAATAACTACCCTGCGGCATATCGCTCCTGCCGTCGATGCGGTGATAATAATGGTTTGCGATCAGCCTTTTGTTTCCTCCTCTTTATTGAATGAATTGATCGCCGCACAGAAAAATACTGGTAAACCTATTGTCACCAGCCAATATGAAAATGCCATTGGACCGCCGGCGCTTTTTCACAGATCTACTTTTCCTGAGTTGATGAAACTGAAAGGTGATGCAGGTGCAAGAAAGATCATCGGGCAGCGCAGTAATTATATCGCTACGGTATTATTTAAGAAAGGTGATATCGATATCGATACCGAAGCCGATTATAAATCCCTGCTGTAGAATCTCCAAACCTGGCTAAAATTTCGATGAATCGAAGTGTCCTCTTGTCCCTTGTACCTTGTGCCTTGAACCTCGGATATTGTAGCTTGTCATAGCCATTTGCCCAATTGCCTTAAACTTTCAGCATTGTGTGCCGGAGCAAATACATCAATAAATGGCATAGCTGTTTGCATACCGGCCGTATCAGGACGATAAGCCGCAAAGCCCGCCAGCGGGTTTAACCAGATTATCTTTTTCGATCTGGCCTTGATCACATTCATACAATTTTTCAATAGTTCCATATCGCCCTTATCCCATCCATCGCTTAAAATAATAACGATGGTCTTTGAGTCCAATACTTTTTTTGAATAACGTTTTACAAAACTGTCAAGAGATTCTCCGATGCGGGTGCCACCTTCCCAGTTATTATGTTCTGCTCCCAATAATTGCAATGCTTCGCGAAAGTTTTTTTCTTTTAAATGCTGTGTTACTCTCTTCAACAAAGTACCGAAAGTAAATGTCTCCATCCGGCCATAGACTTGTTGAAACGCATACATGAATTGGATAAAGAAAGACGTGTACAGTTCCATGGATTTGCTAACGTCGCAAAGTAGTACCAGTTTTACCCTGTTCCGTTTTGGTTTGCGGTAAGCCAACTCCAGTAGTTCTCCTCCCCTTCGAAGATTTTTTCTCAGGGTTTGCCTCAGATCAGGCTTATTGACCTGGTGAGAGAATTTATAGCGCCTGTTGGTTTTTGCTGCCAGTCGCTTTGAAAGCGATCTTATCGTTTGCATCAATTCATCGACTTCCTCACCTTGTATAGCGGAGAAATCTTTTTGTGATAGATTTTCCTGTATGCTATAGGTCGCCGTTTCTTCGGTGTCGTCATTGCGGTTACCGTGCAACCAGGCCTTTAAGGATTTAAATGGTGCCGGCTGCGGGACTGGCGGTTTTTTTTTGGATGAATCTTCTTTAGATTTTGAATCGACAGCCTTTTCAACCTGTTTCCAGTATTCGTTAAACAAACCGTCAAATTCGTCTGCCTGTGTTTTACTTCTGCAAAGTGTTGTTCGAAGGGCCAGCCGGAAAGTGGCAGGATCGGTATAATCAATGAATTGTAAACTCTGAAGTGTTAGAGCCTCCTCCTCGATTCCAATGGTAAAATTTTTCAGCCGGAGAAAGCGGCAGAACTGCACCATGTTGGCCGATAAGGACGTCTGACGAACCATCATGACTTGTCCAGCTTTGACGTTATTCCTGTCTTTTCCATTAGTTCACTGAGCGATAGTTGTACTTCCCTGGTATCCCGCCAATCTTTTATTACTACACCGAGGGTTTGCCCGATAATATCTTTGTCAAGATGATTGATATGCAGGGAAGATAAAGCCATGGCCCAATCAATTGTTTCAGATAATCCCGGTGTTTTTTCCAGTTTCATCATCCGTAGCTGTTGCATGAAACGAGCAATTTGCTCCGCCAGTTTTGTATCGATCCCCGGCACTTTATTTTTTACTATCATCCATTCTTTTTCAAAATCAGGATAGTCAATATACAGGTACAGACATCTTCTTCTTAATGCTTCACTTAATTCACGGGTACGGTTTCCCGTCAATATTACCCGGGGAATATGGGTTGCTTTGATCGTGCCGGTTTCAGGAATAGTGATCTGCCAGTCGCTTAATACTTCCAGCAGAAAACTTTCAAACTCCTCATCCGAACGGTCGATTTCATCAATTAATAAAACAGGACTTTTATAATGCGTGATAGCCTGGAGCAATGGCCGCTTCATTAAAAAACTATCGCTGAAAATCGTTTTTTCTTTTTCGTCAATTGTTTTTGAATCATGTTCGGTCATTTTAATATGCAATAGTTGCCGCTGGTAGTTCCATTCGTATAAAGCATGCGTGGCATCAAGCCCTTCATAACACTGCAGCCGTATCAAATCCGTTTCCAGCGCTTTGGCCATTACTTTGGCGATCTCTGTTTTACCTACGCCTGCGGGGCCTTCCACTAACAAGGGTTTATTTAGTTGCAGGGAAAGAAACACAGACATGGCGACAGCATCGTCTGTGATATATCCCTGTGACAACAGCATTTTTTTTATATCATTCAATTGTATCAATTTGCTGCCAGCCATATTTTGCAGAAGTCTTAATGGTTATAAAGTCAAATTTACTGTGAACTATAGAGCTGAAAAAATTACACACCGCTTAATAGCGGTGTGTAAATAAATCTTTAACGGATATCCTGTTTTAAATTTGAATCGCACGAGAAATTATTTGGCAGGTGCAGCCGGCATACTAGTGTTAAAGATATCCCGGTACATTTTCCAGACCCCATTTTCCGGTTTCCATACAACAACATATTTCCCTTTATCGATCATTTTGTTTTCGGCCGCATAAATTTCATAACGGCCGGTTTCAGAAATTATTTCAGCATTGCCTGCGATATCATCTACTATCAGTTTCACGTCCTTTACACCCATCCTGATAAAAGAACCCCAAAGCGGGGCGATATTGCTTTTAGCTACAGGTTCTCCATTAGGCGGCAGGATCACGCCATCCTGCGCATAGTTTGCAGCAGCGCCTGTAGAATCTCCTTTCTTAAAGGCTTCCATAAACTTTGCATTTTCCGCTTCAATAGCTGTTTTTGCTGTTGCAAGATCAAAAGCAGGGCTATCCTTTTTTTCAGTTGCATCTGCAGTTTTACTATCACTGGATGCGTTGTTACAAGCTACAATCAACATGGCTGTAGCAGCTACGATTAGTGTGTTGAATGATTTTGTCATATTGATGATTTTTATAAGACACTTTATTTTTGAGTTAGTTATAAGATTTACAGAAGTCCGGATCAAAATGAACCACGTGCAAAAAAAACTGTTTTTACCTGTTTATGTATTCGACAGGTAAAATAGAAAACAGGTGACTTCACCACCGCCATTATTGCTTAATATAAACAGGCAACCAATTTACATCACAGCTTCCAATGTTTTCTTCAAATAAACCTTTGCCAGGTGTTTGCGGTATTCTTCGGAAGCAAAATGATCACCCATTACCGTTACGTTGCCAACGGCCACATTCGCTGCTGCAGAAATGGATTCATCATTTAATGGCTTCCCTGATACTTCATTTTCCGCATTGGCGTCTCTAAAAGCATTTTCAGAAACACCTGCAAAGGCTATGTTGGTTTTTCCATCGGGGAATCGCATGACCGCGCAGCCAGCAATAGCGAACCGGGAAGCAGGTTGTGAAAATTTCTGATAACTTGCTTTTGTTCCTTCAGGAGGAATGGTAATGCGGATCGCGGTAATGATTTCTTTATCCTCCAGGGCAGTGCTGAAAAGTCCGGTGAAAAAATCAGCTGATCTAATTCTCCGTTTTCCATTGGCGCCCTGTACTTCTATCGTAGCATCAGCCGCTAATACAAGTGCGGGCCAGTCGGCTGCCGGATCAGCATGCGCCAGGCTACCACCAATAGTACCGTGATTGCGAACCTGTAAATCACCGATCAACATAGCAGCCGGAGAAAAAAATGGAAGTTTGCTTTTTATCAGCTTGTCATGAGCGATATCCGCATGCGTGGCCCCTGCGCCGATGACGATCTCGCCATCTTCTTCCCTGATCCCTTTTAGCGCAGACAGACCGGTAATATCCACCAGTTTTGACGGACGATTCATCCGCAATTTTATAGCGGGAATCAAACTATGTCCACCGGCTAATATTTTTACATCGCCGGATAAAGCGGCAATAGCCTCATCGACGGTTTTTGCTTTTTGATAATCAAATGCGGCAGGTATCATGTTAAACAAATTTGAAAATGAGAAAATGTGCAAATATGCAAATGTCTTAACGATTAAAAAGATGAATAGCGAACCAACCTACACGAGTGCGACGCAACGAAGCTTAATCAGGTTTCTGGAGCCCGGTTCAAAAAAATCATCTCACGGCCAAAGAACTTTTTTAGTTGAGTGTTGAACATTTCCTCAATTCTTCATCGCTCTCCATACTCTTTCCGATGTTAGTGGCATGCGGATGTCTTTTACTTTATGTCCACCGCTCCATAATGCATCAATTACAGCATTCACTACAGCCGGAGTGGAACCAATAGCACCCGCCTCACCGGCGCCTTTTACCCCGAGCGGATTATGTGGACAGGGAGTAATCTGTGTACCTGTTTCAATCATCGGGAAATCATCTGCTCTCGGCATACAATAATCCATGTAAGAGGCATTGGTAAGCTGCCCATTATCATCATACTCGGCTCCTTCAAATAATGCCTGGCCGATTCCCTGCACCACGCCGCCATGTATCTGACCTTCCACTATCATTGGGTTCACGATATTACCCACGTCATCGACAGCCACAAAACGTTTCAATTCGACTTTTCCTGTTTGTTTATCAACTTCAACTACGGCGATATGACAACCGAATGGATAAGTAAAATTGGTGGGGTCATAGAAACTGCTGAAGTCAAGCCCGGGTTCCAAATCTTTTGGATACACGTGCGGCACGTAGGCAGTTAATGCCACATCACCAAAGCCAACTGATTTATCTGTTCCTTTCACCGTGAATTTTCCCGATGCGAATTCTATATCATCAGCATTCGCTTCCAATTTGTGTGCAGCAATCTTCTTTCCTTTTTCAATGATTTTCTCAATACTTTTTATTATGGCTGTTCCTCCTACAGCAAGACTCCTTGAACCATAGGTACCCATTCCAAAAGCAACTCTTTCTGTATCGCCGTGAACAATTTCAACATCATCCATACTGATTCCAAGTTTATCTGCTACTACCTGGGAAAATGTGGTTTCATGTCCCTGTCCATGTGAATGTGAACCCGTGTAAACACTTACTTTACCTGTTGGATGTACCCGAACCTGCCCCACTTCAAACAAACCGGCTCTTGCTCCCAATGAACCTACTACGGCCGAAGGGGCGATACCACAGGCTTCTATATAAGTGGAGAATCCAATACCTAACAGCTTCCCGTTCCTGGCAGACTCTTTCTGTGCATTTCTCAGGTCAGCGTATCCCAGCATATCCAATCCTTTTTCTAATACACCTTTATAATTACCACTGTCGTATTGTAATGCCACTTGTGTCTGGTAACCGGGCTGATTGACTCCATCAAATGGCGGAATGAAATTTTTAAAACGCAGTTCAACCGGATCAACATTCATTTCCAATGCTGCCAGGTCAACCAAACGTTCCAGTAAATAAGTGGCTTCCGGTCTTCCGGCGCCGCGATAAGCATCTACTGGTGTAGTATGTGTGAATACGGCGGTTACATCTACATTGATCTTAGGTGTGGTATACAATCCCTGCAACAATGTTCCATGCAGGTAAGTGGGAACACAACTGCCGAATGTAGAAAGATAGGCGCCAAGATTGGCAAAAGTTTTTACACGCAAGGCGATAATTTTCCCTTCATTATCAAAACCCATTTCTGCTTTGGTAATATGGTCTCTTCCATGCGCATCTAATTGAAAAGCCTCCGTTCTTGTTGACGTCCATTTTATAGGCCGACCTATTTGCCTGGTGCACCAGGTAAGCAGTGCTTCTTCCGTGTAGTGAAACATCTTACTGCCGAAGCCACCGCCAACGTCCGGGGCTATTACCCTTACTTTATGTTCAGGAATACCGAGCACAAATGCACACATCAGTAAACGAATTACATGCGGAGCCTGGTTACTTGTGTAGAGTGTGTAATTATCATTAAAGGCATCATAAGAACTGTTGTAACAACGCGGTTCAATGGCATTGGGTATCAACCGCTGGTTCACGAATTCCAATGTAGTTACATGTGCGGCCGCAGACATCGCTTCATTCACTTCTTCAATTGGATTTCCCAATGTCCAGTCATAACAAATATTACTGGGGACATCATCATGTACCAGGGGAGCGCCTGCCTGGGCTCCTTTTAACCCATCGACCACGCAGGGCAGTTCTTCGTAATCAACAATTATCATCTCTGCTGCATCCACCGCCTGTTCCTGCGATTCGGCGATCACGATGGCGATCGCATCACCCACATGCCTGGCTTTATCAGCTACCAGCAACGGATGCTTGGGCTCCTTCATGGTATCTCCATTTTTAAAATTCACCTGCCAACCACAGGGAACGCCATTTACTCCGGCTACATCAGCCCCGGTATAAATTTTAACTACGCCGCTCATATTTTTCGCAGCGCTTATATCCACATTCACTATCCTTGCATGTGCATACGGGCTTCGCACAAAGGATGCATAAGTTTGATGTGGCAGTACGATATCATCTGTGTACTTGCCATTCCCTGTAGTAAATCTCTTGTCCTCCACCCGTTTAACGGATTTACCAATGTATCCGCTGGATGTGTCCTTACCATTATTAGTGCTCATACAGTTGCCTCCTTTTTGGGTTTTGTTTTTCTTGCAGACATTTTTTCAGCAGCATACTGCACTGATTTTACAATATTCTGATAGCCGGTACAACGACAAAAATTTCCTTCCAGGGCCGTTCGTATCTCTTCCTCGCTTGGCTTACGGTTATTTTGCAGCAGGTCGGCCGCCGTCATGATCATGCCGGGGGTACAAAAGCCACATTGCAACCCATGGCACTGGTTAAAACTCTCCTGTAATGGATGCAGTTCGCCATTAGTTGCCATCCCTTCAATTGTTGTGACCTTGCACCGGTCGGCCTGAACAGCCAGCAGAGTGCAACTCTTTGTAGCCTTACCATTTACATGGATCGTGCAGGAGCCACAACTGCTGGTATCGCAGCCCACATGGGTACCTGTCAGGCGAAGCACATCCCGCAGGTAATGCACCAGCAACAAACGGGGTTCCACTTTATCGGTGTGCCTGACTCCGTTGACCGTCACCGTGATTTTTATGCTCATATAATTTCGGGTTTTAAAATTTTATTGAATCAATATATAACGCAAAAGACCTGATACGATGAGATCGCTGACTAAATTTTATCTACGGCGCAACATACGACTGTAGTTCCTTTTCCATGTTTGAAAAAAACTGCTTTGTCAATGTATTGGAAACCCCTCCTATCAACCGTTGCCCCATGGCCGCGAGCATGCCGGACAGTTTTACATCACCATCAAAAGATACTTCGGTGCTGTTTTCATTAACAGGGAGCAACGAAATTTTAATGGCCGCATTGGCATTTCCGATCTTGCTGTTCTGCTGTACTTTTAGCGTAAAGCCTTCCGGCTCTTTTATATCTTCCATCTGAAGATCGCCGGTAAAGGAACTGTTGACCGGCCCCATCTTAATTTCGATGATCGATTTGTATTTATTTTCTCCTGTTTTTTCGAGGCGGGAAATTCCGGGTACGATCCTGGCAAGTGTGTCAGTATCCATCAACATCTCCCAGATCTTTGAGGGAAGAGCATTCACTACATGTTTGCCGGTAAGCTGCATACATAAGGAGATATAGGAAATTAACAGTAGCCCGTTGGCATGTATCACAATCGTTGCTGCAAATTCACTATTAAGTTAGGAAAATCTTTGATGACGGGATTTTTTTATTTTCTGCCAACCCCGGGAAAATATTTTTAAAGGTTTAGAAGGTTGGCGATTACACCGCTGATTGTTTGTTTAAGTGAAACAGCCATTTATCCTGATCCAGTTGAAAGATTTTTTTTTATACTTGAGAAAATCTTAGATTAGGATAATCAAAGATTAAACATCGGTTTTAGAAGGTTGATCGGAATGACTTTTAAAAGTTATTAAATCACAATGATAACCGTTTCTAAAATAAAGAATGATTGTAAGCCATGTAAAAAGAGAAACGCAGTTTCTGCGGGGAGGAAACATGCCGGGTTGCTGACAACAATTTTGTTGATAGTGTTGCCCAAATGCCCTTTTTGCCTGATGGCTTTTTCCAGCACTATTATACTTTGCGGGAAAGCCGGAGGTGCGTCTCAACTGAACCACTCGTCTTCTACCACTATTTTAATTACAGCCTTTTTTTGTTTTACGGCCTTACTGAGTATTATCCTTAACTACAGGGATAAACGAACCATGTATTCTTTTATGCTGGCCGCTGCAGGATGCTTCCTTATTATGTATAGTGTTTGCGCAGGTGGCGGTTTATCATTGTATTACCCAGGGGTAATATTGGTTTTTATCGGGGTTTGGTTAAATGCCAGCCTCCTTTACATCGTGAAAAAAATTATTGGTAAACGGAAACTATTCTCTAAAGAATTTTTAAAATTATAGCGAGTTTAAATATTCAATAACTTAAAAAAATAAAGCTCATGATTGCAGCCAGCTTTGAATACGATGCGCCTTCCACGTTGGAAGAAGCTATCGGTCTCCTTCAACAATACGGGGAAGAAGCAAAGATCCTTTCCGGCGGGCACAGCCTGCTACCGATGATGAAACTCCGGTTTGCATCGCCGGAACGGGTCATCGATATAAATGGAATTCCGGGACTGTCATATATCAAAGAAGAAAATGGTGTTTTAAAGATCGGGGCATTGACAAGAGAAGCCGAGATTGAACACGCCGACCTGCTGAAACAGAAATTTCCCATTTTTGGTGATGTTACCAAACTGATCGCTGACCCGCAGGTACGCAATATGGGAACGATCGGAGGCAACCTGGCGCATGGTGATGCGGCCAATGATCATCCGGCGGCGATGCTGGCACTTCGGGCAACGGTGATCGCTACCGGTGCGGGAGGACAACGTTCGATACCGATCGATGAATTTTTCTTTGGATTTTATACAACGGCATTGCAGCATGGAGAAATTCTTACCGAGATCCAGATTCCTGTTCCACCCAAAGGAACAGGCAGTGCCTATCACAAGTTAGAAAGAAAAGTAGGCGACTATGCTACTGCAGGTGTCGCTGTTCAGTTAACTATTGAAAACGGTGTCTGCAAAGCTATCGGTATCGGGCTTACCAATGTAAATCCTACTCCTCTTCGTGCAGCACGATCAGAGCAATTACTTTTAAATAAATATCTCACCGACGAGAATATCGCGGCGGCAGCCCAGTTAGCTTCAGAAGATTGCAGTCCTTCTTCTGATCTGAGGGGAAGCGAGGAATACAAACGTGCCATGGTCGCCGTATTGGTTAAAAGAATGATCAAAAAAGCGATTGAAAGGGTAAACAATTAATTACATCATCTGATTGCTATAAATTTTTTCAATATGAATAAACAAATAACAGTAACGGTTAACGGTGCACAACACACGTTGGAAGTTGAACCCAGGACATTGCTGGTGCACCTGATCCGGGAAACCCTGAACCTGACAGGGACACATATCGGGTGCGATACTACAAGTTGCGGTGCCTGCACTATTTTATTGAATGGAAAATCAGTCAAATCCTGCACGGTATTGGCCGTGCAGGCAAATGGCAAATCGATCACGACCATTGAAGGTGTTTCAACTGAAGTTGCTATGAACCCATTACAGGAAGGATTTAAAGAAAATCATGGATTGCATTGCGGTTTTTGTACGCCGGGTATGATCATGCGGGCAACTGAATTGCTGGCGGACAACCCGGATCCAACGGAAGATGAGATTCGTTGGGGAATATCGGGAAACTTATGCCGCTGTACCGGGTATAACAATATTGTAAAAGCAATTCTGTATGCTTCCGCTAAAATGCGGGGAGTGCCAACAGCTTCTACTGAACCCGAATTCGTGTAATCAATGGCGAACGGCGAATTGTGAATGATCGTTGATTCACCTTTCACCATTGACAATTCGCCCATCAAAATAATTTATCAACTCTTTAATGCTAACAATATGATTCAATGTAAAACCTCCAAAGCGATCAGCGGCATGGGCCATTCTATGAAAAGAAAGGAAGATGCCCGTTTTCTTCATGGAAAGGGAAATTTTGTAGACGATATTAAGTTGCCGGGTATGTTGTATATGGACATAGTGAGAAGCCCGTATGCGTATGCAAAAATCAAAAGCATAAATATTGAAGAAGCTATGAAAGTGCCGGGAGTAGCAGCTGTTGTAACCGGAAAGGATCTTGAAAAATACGGCCTGCACTGGATGCCCACGCTGATGTCGGATACGCAAATGGTATTGCCAACAGATACCGTGATGTATCAATCGCAGGAAGTAGCAGCTGTAATAGCGACCAGCCGTTACGCCGCAAGAGATGGAAGGGAAGCAGTAAAGGTCGAATATGAACCGATGAAGCCTGTAATAGATCCATATAAATCACTGGAACCCGGGGCACCTGTATTAAGAACAGATAAACCCGGCAAAAAAGATAATCACATCTGGCATTGGCAAGCAGGCGATAAAGAAAAAACAGAAAAAGTCTTTGCAGAAGCCGATGTGGTGGTAAAACAACAAATGTATATTCCCAGGATCCATGTAGTATCCATTGAAACCTGTGGCTGTGTGGCTGATTATCACAAAGTCAATAATCACCTAACCATGTACATGACCACCCAGGCACCACATGCTATCCGGACAGTGATCGCATTGGTAGCAGGACATGTTGGATTAACAGAAGAAAAGATCCGGGTTATATCACCGGATATTGGAGGTGGTTTTGGTGGAAAAGTGCCTGTGTATCCAGGCTATGTAATTGCAATAGCAGTTTCTTTTTTGACCGGTGCACCGGTGAAGTGGATCGAAGATAGAAGCGAAAACCTGCAGGCCGATTCATTTGCCCGCGACTACCACATCACCGCTGAAATGGCGGGCACAAAGGATGGTAAAATTCAGGCAACAAGATTTAAGATATTAGCCGATCATGGTTATACCGACGCAGCTGCCAACCCTTCCAAATTTCCTGTCGGATTATTCTCCGTTGGTACAGGCTCCTACGATTACGACACTGCATTTATGGAAGCTGACGCGGTGTATACCAACAAACCTCCTGGTGGTGTTGCTTACCGTTGTTCGTTTCGCGTTACGGAGGCCGTGCAGGCAATTGAACGCATCACGGATATTTTTGCCAAGAAAGTAGGCAAAGATCCCGCTCAACTCAGGATGGAAAATTTTATTAAGAAAGAAGATTTTCCCTGGAAATCACCTACCGGCTGGATCTATGATAGCGGCGATTATCATGCAGGCCTTAAAAAAGTAATGGACGTGGTTGGCTATGATGCCTTGCGAAAAGAGCAGGCGGAAAAAAGAGCAAGAGGTGAATTGATGGGTATCGGTCTTTCCACTTTTACGGAGATCGTGGGCGCCGGACCATCCAAAGATTTTGACATTTTAGGAATCAAAATGTTTGATAGTGCCGAGATCAGGGTGCACCCAACCGGAAAAGCCATCGCAAGATTCGGGACAAAATCACAGGGCCAGGGACATGAAACAACCTATGCCCAAATTGTCGCTGAAGTGCTCGGCATTCCTGCAGAAAATATACAGGTAGAAGAAGGTGATACTGATACAGCACCTTATGGTTTGGGTACCTATGCCAGCCGCAGTACTCCGACTGCCGGCGCAGCGGCAGCAGTCGCTGCAAAGAAATTAGTAGATAAAGCCCGCAAGATCGCCGCTTATCTGCTTGAAGTAAGTGAAGATGACCTGGAATGGGAACCCGGAAAATTCTGGGTAAAAGGGGCACCTGAAAAAACCAAGACCATACAGGAAATAGTGTTTGCCGCTTATACCAATCACCCACAGGGAATGGAAGCAGGTTTTGAAGCCACCCATTATTATGATCCACCCAATCTAACCTTCCCTTCCGGTGCCTATATCTGCATAGTGGATATTGATAAAGAAACCGGTGGTATTCATGTTCGTCGTTTTGTGGCTATTGATGACTGCGGACATATTAT
The DNA here is from genome assembly GCA_031412015.1 of Chitinophagaceae bacterium. Lineage (GTDB taxonomy): Bacteria > Bacteroidota > Bacteroidia > Chitinophagales > Chitinophagaceae > Terrimonas_B. The sequence continues at coordinate 1,221 of JANOCH010000330.1, read as the reverse complement.
CAATCCGATGATCGTTCAGGGACAGGTGCATGGCGGATTGACACAGGGCATTGCTCCTGCGATGTATGAAGAATTGATCTATGATGATGATGGGAATATTTTGAATGGCACACTGATGGATTACCTGGTTCCGACAGCTGTTGAATCACCCAAATGGGAAACAGGGCATACGGTTACGCCATCGCCCCACCACCCTATTGGTGCAAAGGGCGTTGGTGAATCGCCAACAGTAGGCGCACCACCGGCCATTGCTAATGCGATCATTGATGCATTGTCACCCTATGGTATCACCCATCTTGATATACCGATCACACCGTTCAAAGTTTGGAAGGCATTAAAAGAAAAGGGAGCGATATAGAACTGAACACGGATGACACGGACCTGACGGATGTGCACGGAGTATAGTGGTGTAATTTTTTCGATTTTCGTTTTAGTGTTTAATTGATTTATTTAAAACAGATTCATTATGACAACCTCAATTAATAAATCATTCCATGTCGATCATCCTGTCGACCAGGTGTGGAATAACCTGACCGATCCGAATAAGATCGTGCTTTGTGTACCAGGCGCCCATCTTACCGAACAGGTAGATGAAAATAATTATAAGGGAGGTGTGGAATTGAAATTCGGCCCGGTAAAAGCTAAGTATGACGGGGTGATCACGTTCGTTGAAAGAGATGCCATGGGAAAGAAAATGGTGTTGAATGGTAAGGGTAATGACAGCAAAGGAAAAGGCAATGCGGAGATGACTATGAGCGGGCAGCTTACTGAAAAAGATGGGGGCACCGATGTAAACGTCACGATGGAAATTAATGTTTCAGGTATGCTGGCGCAATTTGGGTCAAGACTTATTAACGATGTTTCCAACCAGGTCTTCGACCAGTTTGTGAGCAACTTCAAAGCCCAGTTATCCGGAGGTGAAGTGGACAGTACATTAAGTGCCGGTTCGCTGGTTGGTGGCGTGATAAAGGGCATTTTTGGAAAAAAATAAAACAGGTGCTGAAAATAAAAGACCCTATAGAAATCGTTGAGGCGCTGAACAAGCTCAATTACGTGGCAGATGAGGAATTTGCTACGGCACTTTTTCTATTAATAAACCTGCAGAAACCTTTATTGCTGGAAGGCCCGCCCGGAGTGGGTAAAACGGAAATTGCACTTGTGTTATCACAACTGCTGGATACAAAACTGATCCGCTTACAATGCTATGAGGGATTGGATATT
>JANOCH010000329.1:0-7565 GCA_031412015.1 Chitinophagaceae bacterium | reverse complement strand
TCAGGTAACCCCGCCATCCGTTGAATAATAACTGAAACCCGGTTATACCCAGGAACATGATCGTTACATAGTGACTGAAACAATATTCGCAGGTGTACAGATAAATAGTTCCTTTGGGAAATACTAAAGCAAGACGAAGGCTTTTATCCGGTTTTGTTTGTTCTCCAATACTGTAAGAACCAAACATCAGAAAATGAACACGAATAGTAAGTCCTTTCAGGCAAATAAATAACAGTTTCCCCCAGGAGCGGATATCCAGAACCTTTTGTTTCTGCAGTCGACTGATTTCGATCTTTGCATTGCCATGTGCTTCCTTTATCCTTTTTCCGATAAAGGACTGAATGGTTTCCCGGAATATTACTAACGAAGGACCTTCGGGCATTAATGGTGTTTTACAAGAGACGCAAATTGCAGGCCATCGATGGTGTAACGTAAAAGGGGCTGTTATCAACGCTTCAGTCCGGGATTAATTGACCGGAACTTATATTTATTACCAATACGGGTATAGTATGGCATGCTTTTTTTAATAGAACGGTCATGCGGAAAACATTACCTTGGGACGTGTTGGAAAAAGTAAAACTTGAGCTTGGTGAACTCGACAGGCATTTTGTTGAAATCGATGGAAAACAATTAAAACCCAGCCAATGTTACCGGTTTGACGTTGATCCTGCACATATTCTTTTCAATACGAATTGCCCGGAAGGACTGAGGCAAAAGATTCAACTTATCCTTTCTAAATATATTCCAACAGATGAAACTGGTGCATAAAAACCCAGGGGGTGATGATGGTCCGGAAGATCTGTTAGCCAGGGCAAAACGACTGGAAAAGCAGGGCGAAATGGAAGAAGCGACAGCAATCTATGAGAAGATCATTAAGAAAAGCCCGGTTCACGAATATGCTTATAACCGCCTTATGATCATACACCGTAAGAGCAAGGAATATAAAAAAGAAAAAGCCGTCATAGACGCTGCGATCAAAACCTTTCAGCAATTTTACAGCAACTCATTGAAATTGTCACCAACTTCCAAAGTAAAGACACTGAGCAAAGCCATATTAAAAGTCACCGGCCTGGCCGACAAAACCACCGGCAAATTGCTTTATGAAAGAGAACCGATATACCGTTGGAACAAAAGAAAAGAACTAGTTATAAAAAAAATAAAAAAATAGATTCGGCTTTTCGGGTGGTACTACAACATACTGTCAGGATACCTTCCTGTATTTATAAAACCCTTTGATACATTAATTCAGATACGCTCCTTTCGAGAAAATTTGCCAGACAGGCAATTTCTTTGTGGTGATAAATATAGTGCCAGGGCTTTCCCCTGCCTGATAAAAGGCTTGGCGTGTTTTTAGCGATATAATTTCAACATAAAACCTAAATCGTATGCCGCCGGGATTACAAATCTTTTATCTTTTATTATTAGCCATACCCATAGCTTGTATCTCGTGGACGGTAACACATGAGGAAGTGTTTAAAGAACCGAGGGAATTCTGCATAAAGCGTAGCGAAAGTTGCCGGTCGCTGGTCAGTAGAAAATTTTTTTACCTGTTTACCTGCGAATATTGTTTCAGTCACTATGTAACGATCATGTTCCTGGGTATGACCGGGTTTCAGTTATTATTCAACGGATGGCGGGGTTACCTGATAGCCGGATTTTCTTTAGTGTGGATCGCAAATATTTATATGAATATTTATGCAAGACTACGGCTTGATATAAAAAAAGAAAAAATTGAGATCGGGAAAAAGGAGGTGGAGAATGGTAAATAAACTCAGCGTGTGCTTCGGTCACCATTTTTTTACGGTTAGGTTTAACCGGTATTCTGGTAGCTTAACTGGCAAATTTTTTGTATTTTTTAAGATGTAATTATCCTATCAGATTAATATCCATACGAAAATGAAGGTAGACATGCAATGGCAGAGAAGCAAGCAAAGTGTATTTTGGGGAGAAATCGCACCCTGCGACCACGTGATACAGATCTACGAGGACAAAGGCTCATTTCTTGATGTCCTGACTGGTTTTGTAGGAGAAGGGATAAATTCTGGGGATTCTGTGATCGTTATCGCTACAAAAGAACATATCCAGGGTTTAGAAGAGCGATTAATAAAGCACGGACTTTTTGTAGACTTTCTCGTTAAAGAAAACCGGTATATACCCGTGGATGCCGATTCATTAATTTCTTCGTTTATGGTAAAAGACTGGCCTGACCCGCTTCTTTTTGAAAAGGAAATCAACGCATTAATTGAAAGGGCTGGCCAGAACAACAGGAAAATAAGGGCTTTCGGAGAGATGGTCGCATTGCTGTGGTCAAGGGGACAAAACGGAGCCACGGTGCAGCTGGAGCATTTATGGAATCAGTTTAAACAAAAAAACGAGCTCAGTCTTTTTTGTGCTTATCCCAAAAGTGGCTTTACACAGGATATCAATAACTCTATAAACCATATCTGCGGTTGTCATACCCGGATGATCACCAATTCAACATTAGTCGATGAAATTTTGTACCGGGATATAGCCTAGGTCTAACGAGGAACTTCGAACTCGTTTTCAATTGTCATTTCTTCCAAAACTGATAAGGAAGGTGGTTCCTTTGTTGGGCTGGCTTTTTACCTGTATACTACCCTGGTGTGATTGAACGATCGAATAGGTAGCCGAAAGACCCAGGCCTACACCTTTTTGTTTCAAAGTAAAAAAGGGCTCAAAAAGTTTTGATAAGTACTGTTCAGGAATCCCCTTGCCATTGTCTTTAATGGAGACGAGGTAATTGTCTGATGTCGAGGTGATGCAAATGTCCAGTTCTCCGTTACCGTTTTCGATGGCCTCAATCGCATTTACCAGGATGTTATTAAATGCGATCACCAGTTTCGATTTGTCCGCTTTTATTTCAGCCGGGAGATCGGGGTATTTTTTTTGAAGGTTTATTTGTTGCAGGTTAATTCGATCAGAGGTCATCGAAATACTTTCGTCCAGCATTTCCTGCAAGCTATGAGTTTGAAAATTTAATTCGATCGGTTTCGTCTGGTCGAGTAGTTCTTTGATAATATTATTGATACGGGCGGTATTTCTTTGCATGATCCCGATCAGGTACTGATTATCTTCCGCGGCGTCGGCCTGCGTCGAAAGCTGTTCAAGGGAAAGGCTTATATTATTTAAAGGATTTCTTATCTCATGCGCCAATATTTGGATCAGTCTTTCATTGGCCGCTAATTTTTGGGCATGTAAATTAGCGATCTCAGCTTTCTTAATGCTGGTTATATCATGTAGAATTCCGTGCACCAATTTTTCTCCCGGGTAATCTTCCAGGAAGGTGAGTGTAAGCATACAGGATTTAAGTTCTCCTTTTTTGCTTTCGATTTCTATTTCAAGGTTCCTGATATCATTTTCCTCCCGGAACAACTCGATCACCCGCTTTTTTTGGGCTTTGTTTTTAATAAAATCATACAAGGAACTTTTAACTAAGTTGGCAGAGGGAGATGAAAACAGCAGGGTTGAAGCATGATTGACTTCAAGGAATACCAATTGCTGATCAGCTATAAAGATCGCATCCCTGGAATTTTCGTAGAGATTCCTGTATTTATTTTCCCTTGTCTTTAATTCCTTCAGGTAAGCGGATCTGTCAAGGGAATAACGGATACAGCGTTCCAATTTTTCGGTGGTAAGCTCTGATTTGACAAGATAATCCGTGGCGCCACTTTCCATGGCTTTGACATCAATGTCTTTATTTCCTTTACCGGTGAGTAAAACAATCGGATCTCCCAGTTCATGTGAATTGACCTCTTGCAAAAGCTCCAGGCCGGTATGTTTCCCAAGGCGGTAATCCACGAAATACAGGTCATACTTCCGTTCCTTAATTTTATGGATGGCTTTATCGTAGTCATTACACCAATCGATAATGAAGTTACTTCCCTCTATTTCTTTAATGTAGTCCGCGATAATAAAATAATCGTCCTCATCATCATCAATTACAGCAACCCGGATTTCTGTGGCATTTAGCATATTAATAAGGACTTAAAGGTAAAAATAAAATAAACCTTGCTCCAATATTTTCGTCGCCTTGAGCATAGATAATGCCACCGTGGTTTTCCACAATAATTCTAGATAGAGCAAGACCTATGCCACTTCCCGGATATTCAGATTTTCCATTCAACCGCACCAGTGGTTGAAATATCTTTTCAGCATACTCCTGTCTGAAACCAATACCCTTATCGGAAACGGTGATCTTATAATAAGTATTCTCCGCATGCAAGTTATGCAACTGTTTTTCTTTCTCTGTCGCCACGTCGCTAAAAATTTCTACTTCGGCAGGCATTTCTTTTTGGTGGAACTTAAAGGCGTTGTCTAAAAGGCTTCTGAATAATTGCCGGTACTGTCCAGCGTCACCTTCTACCACAGGTAAAGAGTCCGGCCCTATATTTAATTTTTTTTCTCCCGGTATTCTATCCAGATCTTTCTTTACTGTTTGAACGATCCTGTCAAGATCGCAGGGAACTATTTTCCTGTTGCCATTGTTAAGCCGGGCCAATAAGGCAAGGTTTTCAATCAAAGAACGCATGTCAGATAAGCAAGCTCGTGCCCGAAGCAAATAACTATTAGTGTCCTGCTCTGTTATAGTTTCATATTTACCTCCAATTCTTTCCAGCAAAGTAGATAATTTTCTAAGCGGCGAATCAAGGTCATGTGATGCAAGTTCAATGAATTCAGCATATTTTTCATCTAATGGTGACGCTGTCCCCGTTTCTTTCTTACGGACATCGTTTGATGTGATCCGTATAACTGAAATTACCAATAGGGATGTGTTGGCAGTGATAGATGAGGGAGGTTTCGTCACTGTAAATGAAAAGAGTAGTGAAGATTCATGGCGGTTAGTTGGAACCGTAAAATGTTTTACTTCATTTTCTTTAAGGTCAACGCAGGCTTGCCATTCGGCCGACAGCAGGTCCCTGGACTTTCCTTCAAAGGCCCCGATAAATGGAGGGGCTTGCCCGGAATCTAAGGGAACGCCAAAAAAGTCATCCGCGGCGGAACTGGAAAAAGCGATTGTCTGCGTGGCGGTATCATAAAAAAATGACGATTGAACAGGTATGGCCGCAAACATTTTCAATTCCGGTTCGTTGTTTGTCATAAATAATTTGCTTTTTCAAGAATAAAAACCATGCTAAAATTAAAAGTTCTAATTATTGATGACGAGGTTGACTACTGCCGTATCCTTGAGAATTATTTTAACAGGAGGAACTACGAAGTGTTTTTGTCATTTGTTCTTAAAGATGGCCTGCGCCAGTTAGAGCAACTAAATCCTGACATTTTAATTTTGGACAATAATTTGCCAGACGGCAAGGGGTGGGAACATGTGGACTCAATTGTGGAAAAAAATCCACACTTGAGGCTTTTCCTTATCAGTGCTTACCACCAAAAAAGCGATCCATTAATAACAAAGGCGAACGTTACCATCTGGGAGAAACCGCTTTCGATGACTCTTCTCAACGAAAATTTTTTAGACGGGAAACTTAATAAAATAGAAAATTAGCAATAGGAGATCATATATTTCACTATTCGCTCGAGCTCATTCACGTTAGAAGGTTTTATTACGTAATCGGCAGCACCCAGGTTCAGGCAGAGTTGTTTATACATTTCTGCCCCTGACGTACTCCAGATTATTTTGGGAATTGAATCATAGCGACTTGTCTTTTTAAGCTCTTTTAAAATTTCGGCGCCGTTCAATTCCGGCATTTTATAATCCAGGATCAAAAGACAGGGAAACTTGTCATCGGGCAATTGATCCAGGGCTGTCACCAGTCTACTTCCGTTGTTGAAAAAAAAAAGAGAAAAAGAATCATCGATACCCGAAAAGATCTCTTTGAGAAGGTCCTCATCGTCTTTATCATCTTCTCCGCACAGGATAAATTTTGACGGTAATTGTTTAATGTCAGACTCGGCAATAGGACGGTTGAATGGCACAGTTTTGTGTGTTAATAATTCTAAGGTATAATTTCCTGAATCATTTTCCATCTTTTAATGGTTTTCATTTTGTGTTTTAATGTGTTACCATCAATTTCATATTAAAAAAAGTTTACTAATTGCTTAATAAGATCCGATGAAAAAAAAATCTAATGTCCTACGGCCCTCTGTGGCAACAGGGTTGACAGCTGAGCTTGTGCCAGGTAACGGCCATGCTGAAAAAAATAAGAATGGTGGAACCAGGCTGAAACCTGCGCGGGAAAAAAGCGGGGAATTTACCGAAGAGTTAGATAGTCGGGAATTGCTCAAAGTGCTATCCGAAGTAAAAAACGGAAATTTCTCCGTGCGTATGCCTATTGACAGGCTTGGCCTGAGCGGTAAAATTGCTGATACATTAAACGAGATCATCGCCCTGAATGAAACATTGGTAGAAGAACTAACAGAAGCAAGAAATACGATTGGTAAACAAGGTCATTTAAATCATAGGGTATCCTTACCCGTATCTGCGAAAGGATCATGGAGGACGGCATCGGACTCGATCAACAGTCTTATCTCCGATCTTGTACATCCCACTATTGAAATTGCACACGTTATCAGTTCGGTGGCGAAGGGAAATCTTTCGCAGGAAATGCCGTTGAAAATAGGCGATCACGTTTTGCAGGGTGAGTTTGCTAAGATCGCTGCGGAAGTGAATGACATGGTGAAACAGCTTAACCTGTTTTCGATGGAGGTAACCCGTGTGGCACGAGAAGTAGGAAGTGAAGGAAAACTCGGTGGTCAAGCTAAAGTAAAGGGTGTTGCCGGTGTATGGAAAGATCTAACCGATTCTGTAAACCAGATGGCAGGTAATCTTACAGCGCAGGTAAGAAACATTGCGGAAGTAACAACAGCGGTGGCGAAGGGTGATTTACGGAAAAAAATTACGGTGGATGTACAGGGTGAGATCCTTGAATTAAAAAATACCATCAATACGATGGTGGATCAGTTGAACTCTTTCTCATCTGAGGTTACACGTGTAGCGAGAGAGGTAGGTACTGATGGTAAACTCGGTGGACAAGCTGAAGTAAAAGGAGTAGCCGGTACCTGGAAAGATTTAACGGATTCAGTAAACCAAATGGCTTCTAACCTAACGGGCCAGGTAAGAAATATCGCGGAGGTAACAACTGCGGTTGCAAGAGGTGACCTTTCCAGAAAGATCACGGTGGATGTAAAAGGTGAGATCCTTGAATTGAAGAATACCATTAATACGATGGTGGATCAGTTGAATTCATTCTCTGCGGAGGTAACACGTGTTGCACGGGAAGTAGGTAGTGAAGGTAAGCTCGGTGGACAGGCAACAGTAAAAGGGATCGGTGGTGTATGGAAAGACTTGACGGATTCCGTTAATCAAATGGGATCAAATCTTACGGCACAGGTGCGGAATATCGCTGAGGTAACGACAGCGGTGGCGAAAGGTGACCTTTCAAGAAAGATCACGGTGGATGTAAAAGGTGAGATCCTTGAATTGAAGAATACGATCAACACGATGGTGGATCAGTTGAACTCTTTCGCATCGGAGGTAACCCGCGTGGCATTGGAAGTTGGTACCGAAGGTAAGTTGGGTGGACAAGCCA
>JANOCH010000328.1:0-4170 GCA_031412015.1 Chitinophagaceae bacterium | reverse complement strand
GATGAAGAAGAGGAAAAAGAAGTAGAGGAAGACAATGAAGATGAAGGAGTAAACGTTACCACGTTTGATGACGTGTTTATTGTAGCAGCTATAATATTGTTAGAAGCATCTTTTAGTTGGAATGTAGAAGCTGTTACTGTTGACGGATTAACAGACTCACTGAAGTTGGCGGTGATAGCAGCTCCGGTACTAACACCGATGGCAGCATTGGCCGGTAAAACAGATACTACAGTGGGAGGAATAATATCAACCGCCCCGGTTGTAAATGACCATGAAAAGTCATTGACAAGAGCATTACCTGAGAGATCTTTGACTCCTGAAGATCCGCCTTTGATGGTAACCGTATAAATAGTTGAACCCGTTAAAGGCGATGAAGGAGCTAATATAATTTGATTGGATGAAGCCGTGATGGTTGCAGGAATAATAGTATTACCGGCATTCCTTAACTCAACGGTGGCGGCGGTTACTGTTGATCCGTTTATCGCTTCATTAAAGTTTGCCATAACAGTAGTTCCCGTGCTTACACCCGTTGCTCCGATTACTGGTGATACCGACGTTACAGCAGGAGGTGTAATATCAACCTCTATGGTTGTAAATGTCCAGCTATAATCGCTTGCCAGCGCATTACCAGCCAGATCTTTTACTCCCGAAGAACCTCCTTTGATGGTGGCTGTATAAACAGTAGAGCCTGCTAAGGCAGCCGATAGGGTTAATGTAAGTTGATTAAACGAAGTATTGATAGAGCCAGGTATGACCGCATTAGCTGCATTTTTCAACTGGAACGTAGTGCCGGTTACCGTCACAGGATCTATTGTTTCATTAAAAACAGCAGAGACAGTGGTACCGGTAGTTACATTGGTTGCACCATTCAATGGTGAAACAGTTGATACTACAGGAGGGGTATTATCCAGCCCGGGACTACAATCAGGAAATATTTTTGATGAGTCCACCGTGGAAAGCCCGGCCGCATCAGTAACCGTAAGCTTAATGAACCAATAGTAATCATCCCCATTACATCCGATCCGTGAAATGCTGGTGGTCGTACTTGTTGCTGTACTAATACCTTCCGGATGAACGTGGCTGTTGTGACGTAAAAAAGTTTGCCATTCATATTTCAGTGCGGCTGCATTGTGCTGTGCATCGGTAACGGTAGCCGAACAAGTGTATAGTGTATCAGGACCAACCTTGTATAATGAGTTCTTGACCGGGCTGGTGATATTAACCACCGGCGGTGTATTATTTACTGAAATAATGATGCTATCAAGAGCAGTAGCACCAAGATTATCGGTGACAGTAAGTTTAACAACATACTTGGTAGGTGTATTCGCAGGGGCGGTAAAATTATGCGAAGGATTTGCCAGCGTACTCGTACCACCATCTCCAAAATTCCAGGCATAGCCTGCTATTGTTCCATCGGGATCGGAAGATGTGTTACCGGTGAAATTTACATTCAATACAGATGGTCCAAACGTTTTATCCGAAGTCATTTTCACAACAGGCGCCTGGTTTCCACCAAATCTTATTTGTTTAATAGAGGCGCCTATAGTAGAAAAATTGCCGAGCTCTACCACTACCAGGGTTCCATCAAGAGGATTCATGTTAATATTCACCGTACCTAAAAAACCAGTTCCGAAGTTTTTAACTTCTGTCACCACATCTGTAAAGTCAACACTGAAACATTTTATCCATTGTCCATCATGATCGGCAACGAAATATTTGTTCTGATAGGTAGCAGGAAAGCTGGTACCGCTATACCAGGGTCCACCGGTAGCGCAGTTACCCGGAAAAGGTGTACCGATAACATTCGATTCAGCCGAACCTACCATGGCTGTAGTAGCCGTATTGCCGGAAAAAATACCGACACGTGCTTCATTGGTAAAATGTCGCCAGTCCATAGAAGGACGATGATGAACATAACGGGTACCTGTCCCGATAGGGTTGGCGGGATTACAGGAGTTATAAATTGTTTTATTATTATCTGCAGTCACCTGTTTGATCAGGTCCTGGAAATTGAAATATTGCTTGGTGCATCCACCGATACCGAACAATGGATTAGGCTCGTCAAGGTTGGCGGTGAGGGCACTGGTATAACCCGGTTGCGCAGTTAATCCTTCATAAAGAGGCCACCCGCAGTTGACACCTGGTGTAGTAACGATAGTTACTTCCTCGTAGGTATTCCAGCCAACATCACCTAAAAAAATTTCACCTACATCACCGGCTGCCGGATTAGTAGAACCGGTACCAGGTTTAATAGAAAACCGATAGGGATTTCGCAACCCAAACGCCCACACTCTTGATTTGGGAGAACGTGGTTGTGCCGCAGAATAATAAGGGTTGCTGCCGACCCCATTTCCTGTAACGGGATCTATCCGGAGTAACTTACCATTATGACTGTTTAATATTTGTGCCCGAAATGCACCAACGTTTTCTGCCGGGCGAATGATGCCATCGGCCAGGGCCTGGCTAAAATCAGTATCGTTATCACTTCCCTTATCTACTAAATAATAACTGGCTGCATCTCCCGCGGTTGCCAGCAAAGTGCCATCTGCCGCGAATGCCAGGCCGCCCATTCCATGTCCGTCGTGCATTACGGCTATACCAGTTTGTTTTGTTTCTCCCAATAAAATAAACCGGCTTGCCGGATCAATAACCGTATTGCTGCCACTGGCTGTTGTTTTATATCTCGTGATACGGCCGATAGTAGCACCGCCGGAACTGGTTGCGGGATTGTAGGCCGGTGTCCCAAAATTGATGAGGTGATGCCTGTCCACGACATATAAAAGATAGATGAGTCCATTACTTAAATAGTTGGGATCAAGCGCAAAGCCCATCAATCCATGATCGCCCCAATTCGCTACTTCCTCTGATATATCTAATACGGGAGTGGTTTGTTTAATATAAGCGCCGGCGGTATTCCTGTTACATACATAAACTCGTCCATCTTTTTCCCACACGAATATTTTTTGTCCGTCATTGGTAAATGCGGTACCTAATGGCAAATTCCAACCTGAGCCAATCGTAGTGGTTGAAAAACCCGAAGGCAAAGTCTGAGACCTGGATACCTGGCAAATAAATAAAAGACTAACTGCGAGCAGTAAGGATAAACATTTCATAGTAACTATTATTTAAAACAATAGAAATACGGCTGCTCAATAGTAATAATGAAAGGATTGTTGAAAGCGTTTATCGCTTTACTAGGTACTCAGCATGGATTGGAGAATGTAGTGTGTAGCTTATAGATTAAATCCTGTAAGTACGGATAAAATTAAAGCTGTTTTAATATTGATAGGGGAGGGATCAGCCGCAATATAGAAACAATATTTTTAGAATCCTACTATCATCGGGATATTGTTGTAAGAAAATTACTAGTTAAGATATTTTTTTTCATGAGCGAATAAAAAATTTATCGTCCCGTGAATCCATTTCCATTAACCCTTACCGCTCACTGCGAATCGTATTTTTACCTTAGATAATTTTATGTGATTGCAATTTTTCTTTTAACTCTTAATAAAATGTTGTGTGATACAACAAGTAACCGACGCTTTTTGAATGGTTTGAAAAAAATTATTTTATTTTAATATCTTAAAAAGAATATATCTGTTAAGCCAGCCTATCGGAATTTTACTATACCGTGATTAGTTGACCGGTTGATTAGCGACTAGTCGTAAAAAAGCCCCGCTAAAAAAGCAGGGCTTGATTTTTATAATTAAAAACAAATTACCAGATAATTAATTTTTTCACTTCAGAAAAATTACCCGCTTGCAGCTTGTAATAATAAATGCCCTTCGCCAATGATCCGGCATTGAAATTGACAATATGCTGACCCTTATCTTTCGAAGCGTTTACTAACACTTTCACTACCCTGCCGCTTATATCGAACAATACCATGTTTACTTTTTCAGCTCTCGAAATGGTGAAAGGAATGATAGTAACCTGATCAAATGGATTAGGATAATTTTGACCCAGGCTATTGCTGAAAACATTTGAACTTGTGACAGGCAAAGCGGTATTGACGGACCTTGCTGAAACAGTGGCTGCGCTTCTTATTTCCAGCAGTGCAGTACTGGCCTGCTGACCTGTTGGAAGACTTACTCCTTCGGTGAAAGCTCCTATTGTTGTTGCGGTCTTAGTATAGTGATAGGTAGTGAAATTGCCATCCTTAAAATAAAA
>JANOCH010000327.1:0-3933 GCA_031412015.1 Chitinophagaceae bacterium | reverse complement strand
CTGCATAAGCCATTTGTTTTACTTGCCTGGCGGGTTGCGCCTGTAAAACGGAACTCATCAACAGCATAACGGTAAAAAGGTATGTCGCTTTAGTTTTCATTTTGCTTTATTTAATCGAAGAGGTCTGCCCGCAGTTATTTTAAAGGCTGTTTCATTTCTTCTAATTCCTCCGAACCGATCCGCTTTACCTTCATGAAAGGACTTTTTATTAAATACCAGAAACTTTGTTTTTGGTCTTCTTCAAATTCTTTCAAACCGAATTTAATCGTTTCAGTCGGCTTATATCTAAAGGTCCCGAATATTCTGTCCCAGATAATAAAAATATCCGCATAGTTTGAATCTGTATAATCCCGGTCCTGGTCGTGGTGCACCTTGTGTATGTTGGGTGTGGTAAAAACCAGCCCAATGGTTTTATCCAGCCATACCGGAAATTTTATATTGGAATGTTCCAGGAAAACATAGGGCGTGATAATGAGAAAGAACACTCCCAGGGCCACCAGGTCCAATCCAAAAATCGCAGAAGCTACAATATTAGAGGTGCCGAAATAAATAACCAATTCAAGCGGGTGCGTTCGCAGGTTGGTGGAAGCATCCATCCTGGTGTCGCTATGGTGCACACGATGAAAACGCCACAACAATGGAATACGATGTGCCGTGCGGTGAAACCAGTAATTGACAAAATCAAATAGCATAACACCCAAAACCAATTTTATCCATAAGGGGAGCTCCAACAAATACAAAAGGCCGATCTCATTTTTATTCAGCCATTCAATAGTGAAGACGGTTACGAATGCCCATAAAAGGTTGCCCAGGTAAAATGCTACCTGGAACAATACATTGTGAAAAAGATGTTGTGGCAGCTTATCAAACTTGAACTGGGTAGTCAATACCTGTTCCATAGTATAAAAAATGACGATGAGGCCGATAATGATATAGTTGATATCAATGGCGAGGAGTTTATGTAAGATTTCCATTTTGGTTTTCTTTTATTTGATTACAAATAACTCAGCCACCATTTTTCCTTATGGCTGCTTTTATATTTATCATACCATTTACAAAGAGGATAAAGTAATAGCACCACTATTATCCAAACCAAATAAGTTGCTACCAATGAAAAGCCATAGCCTGCCAGCCAGGGGCTGTCCTTTGGGTTCATGTTGGTTACAAAGATCATATCCGTCCATGGTCTGCCACTCCAAACAACGGCTCCGATTGCAAGCAGGTGAATTAGAAATAGGTGCAGGATATAAAAGAACAGTGGTACCCGGCCTATCCTCGCCAGCATGGTCCCCATTCGGTTCAGGGGTTTTTCCAACAGCCGCAAAAGGATCAATGCTGGCCCCAGTGTCATCAGGGTATAGAGCAATGATGGCGGATATTTGGTGACGTTTAAAAAGGAACAAATAGTAAGAACGTGGGAGTGCTGCAGTTCCCAGGGCTTCATGTCACCGTAAATATTTATTCCCCGCAGCAACAGGAATAGTACAATGGCTGCGGACCCAAGGATCAGTAGCCATTTTTTCCGCAGCGCGGCATCCATTCCTTTTTTATACAGACCGCCAAAGCAATAGCCCAGCATCATAATGCCCAACCAGGGAATGATGGGGTAACCAGTAGAGATAATGTGTCCGCCAATGGTAAAGCGTTTGCGTTCATGCAATTCACCCCACAAGATATCCCGCCAACTGTTTCCGGTCGCGTGAATATTATCTAACAGATTATGTGCAAATAAAATGATCAGTCCCGTTACTAAAATTAGTTTGGGTGGCAAATAAATAAGCAGGCTCATGATCACCATACCCAGCCCAAGCACCCAGATGACCTGCAGCCGGAAGAAAAGGAAGCCCGGATCGAAATTCCATGCAAAACTGATAACAGTAAGTTCAAGCAGCATTAGCCATAGTCCGCGTTTCAGCAAAAAAAGAGAAAGCTCCTTTTTTGTTTTTCTTTCTCCCACCAAAAAAGCAGAAGTGCCTGCCAGGAACACGAATACCGGTGCACAAAAATGTGTGAGCCATCTCGTAAAAAATACGGGAGCATTCGTTTGTGTCATGTCATCCGGGCTGTACAAAAAATTACCCGCATGAAAATAATCCCTCACATGGTCCAGTGCCATGATCACCATTACAATGCCCCTGAGCAGGTCAATAGATTCAATCCTTTTTGTCCTGGTTAAACTTTCCTGCATTTGTGGCTTTATTTTTACTTCGCCTTACAATTTATTGAACCTGTAAAAAAATGTGATCGTTTACAAATAACTCAGCCATCTTTTCTCTTTGTGATTTTGCTTATACCGGTCGTACCATTTACACAACGGATAAAGACCGATGACGATGCCAAGCCAAACCAGGTAAACTATTCCCAGTGAAAAGCCATATCCCTTTAAGGTTTCGGTAAACCAAAGCGGCTCTTTTAATATCCAGACCTTCCAGCTAAAATCGGTGAACAGCTCAGCCGCCACCATGGTTAAACTATGAATGAAGAAAATATGCAGCACATAATAAAACATGGGAACCCGGCCATACACGGAAATAATTTTTGAAAACGACCCTTTTATCTTTTCCGCCAACGCCAGGAAAATTATGGCTGGCCCAAGTGTTACCAATGCATACAATAATGAAGGCGGATACTTGCTCACCTTTAGAAAAGAAAGAAAGGTATAAAATGACGATGATTGCTGACTCCAATGAGCCCGGTCGCCATAACCATTTAAAAAGCGAACCAGTATGAATAAAGCAATAGCAGAGGTGCCGATGATCAATAAGATCTTTTTCCTCTTTTCAGCACTGAAGGCTGGGGTGTATAATGCACCAAGACAATAGCCCAACGCCATAATTCCTATCCATGGAATAACAGGATAACCGATCAGTACATTCTTTCCGTTCCAGTTAAAAAAATTGGAGTCGTGCAGCAATGCCCAGCCGAACGCATTCAGCGTATTACCGGGAACATGAATACTGTCCAACAGGTTATGTCCTGCCACTATTACAATACCGATCAGCAGGATGAATTTATAAGGCAAATGAATCAAACCGGCCAGTACGATCATGCTTACTCCCAATGCCCAAATAACGATAAAGTAGATATTGGTAAAGCTAATATCGAAATTCCATTCAAAATTGACCAGCGTCAGTTCAAGAAGCACCAGCCAAATACCCCGTGTCAGTAAAAAGAGGGACAATTCTTTTTTTGTTTTTTTCTGCCCTACCAGGAAGGCGGAAGTACCTGCCAGGAACATAAACACAGGGGCGCAGAAATGGGTGATCCATCTTGTAAAGAACAAAGCGACACTGGTTTTATCCAGGTCAAGCGGATCATATAAATAAGCACCGGCATGAAAATAATCCCTTACATGATCCAGCGCCATGATGATCATGACGGCTCCGCGGAGCAGATCAATGGAAGTGATCCTTTTTGAATGGGTAGTTACTAATGGTTGCATACTAAAAGGTAAATATTGCTAGTTGAAACTGGTATTTTTATTTACTCATCTTCCAAAGAATAATTTTTCCTCAGAACGGCTAAGATCTTACTATTAGTGATCATATAGTCATTTAACTGAAGACTCCGGGTTGACACCAGCATTTGCCTATAAAATAAGATCATATTGGAAGCTTCTTTCCTGTCGAACGAAGAAATATTTAAAATCTCGCTTTCAATTTTACGGTTGCTGCTACGATAATTATTTATCACATCAAGTACATTGGCCGCAGTATCTTCCTTACGTAGTTTATCTAACCAGCTCCAGTCAAAATGTTTCAGCATAAATAGCTTAATGGGACTGGCGAAATACTGGTACTCCTGTTCATTACGGGTCCGGACATTATTGATATTAACACTGATATCTCCCAGCAACTTTTGCAAGGCAATACTTTTGAAATAGCGGAGAGAACCGGAGTTTCTCATCTGGCTGAGAATGCCATCTTTGGGCTC
>JANOCH010000326.1:0-4756 GCA_031412015.1 Chitinophagaceae bacterium | reverse complement strand
CCGCTTATTGAAAGAATTTTTTGATGCATCAAAGGACTCGGTACAGGCTCCTTTGAGAAGTCGGTTAGTGGCGGCGTATATTTTAGGGTGGCCGGTACCGAAAGAATATTTTTCCTCTTTAAAATTGTGTGCTGATTCGCTGCAAACCGGCTGTCTTTGTAGCTGGCGGACTGTAAGGAAAAACTATGTTCCTCATTATCTTAAAAATGAAAAAGGAAATTCTTTTGTTACCAATCCTCTTACCTGGACCACCGATTCGGTATATGCCGCTAAGAAGATGAATAGCGGAAGTGTATTATTTAAATTCAATAAACTATATAAATACACTACAGATGCGCAGATCAACAACGGTTTGCTTTGGGTAAAAAAGCCAAAATTTCCCTGGAGCTTCTTATACTTTACCAAAAATTACCATGCCGGCGATATCAATTTGTTTTATGTCAATATCAGGGAGAATGTAGAACGGCGGATCGATCATTTTTTGAAAAAGTAAATTATCGCTGTTCTTTTATCCAGGCGGCTTCTTCCGTTTCCATTTTTACCAGCGCATATTTTCTTACGTCATTGATCATCGTTTCATCCAACGCGTCGATCACGTTTTTATACGGAGTTTCTTCCGTTGATTTTATCAGCATCATTAAGCCATTGCGTCCTTCCTTTTTATCATTTGTGTCCAGCCATTGCTTTTTCTCTATAATTACTTTTCTTAAGCCATCACCAGAATAAAGACTGGTTTTTACGACGCCATTGACTGCAACAGCGTCTTTCCAGTTGCCATGATAGTAGTAAACATTATCATCGCCGGCTAATAAGACCGTCAGGGCATTGGAGTTACCTAAAGGCATAGGCCGTCCTTCCTTTGGCATATTAAGTGGAGCAACCCTTGGTTTACTCAACTCGGTTGTCATTACAAAAAAGCTGATCAATAAAAACCCAAGGTCCACCATTGGCGTCATATCTGTTTTGGGGTTATTATTTTGGGGTCGGCTTACACCGGCCCTGCGACGATCACCTACTGTAATGTTTATTGCTTCCATACCAAATTTTATATTGAGACACTGCCGGTCAAAAATTCCACATAGCAAGCCAGCATTGTCCGGGAATATTCTTTGGAAAGGCGGGCATTGTTATTGCTATTTTTGCTTTACAATTACTGGTTATGAAAAATATCATCGTTCCAACTGATTTTTCCCCGGCTGCATTGAATGCTGTTAATTATGCTGCAGACATGGCACTGGCAATAAATGCCCGTATCCATTTATTACATATCTACCAGATACCGATCAGTGTAACTGAGGCTCCGCTGGTCTTTGTTTCTGTAGAGGAATTAAAGGATAATGCAGAAAAAAAATTGGCCAAACTAAAAAATGACCTTGAACATATTACTTCCGGAACATTGGATATACAAACCGACGCCCGTTTGGGCGACCTGACAGATGAACTTGAAAACTATTGCACTTCCGTCCAACCTTTTGTTGTCGTCATGGGAACAAAGGGACATTCCGCTGTAGAGAAAGCTTTGTTCGGAAGCAATGCATTATCTGTTATCAAACATCTCTCCTGGCCTGTAATATGTGTACCTATCGGCAAAGAATACGGGATCGGCATTAAGCAGGTTGGCCTGGCCTGCGACTTTCGTGAAGTTTTGGAAACTACTCCCGTTTCTGTGATCAAGACTTTTATAAAAGAACTAAAAGCGAAACTTCATGTATTGAACGTCGACCCCGAAAATAATCATGCAAAAGATAGTACTCAAACACAGGTGATATTACTTAAGACAGCATTGGAAGATGTAAATCCCTTATATCATTTTATCAATAATAAAGATGTCGAGGATGGAATCAATGAATTCGCGGAAAACAATAACCTTGACATGGTCATCGCCATTCCTAAAAAACATAAACTAATGGATGGCCTGTTCAGAAAAAGTTCCACCAGGCAATTGGTATTTGAATCGCATGTACCGGTGATGTGTGTACATTAAGAGCTAAGAGCTCGAAAGAGAAAAGATGGTAAAAGAGAGTCACTGATCGCTAACCATTGTTTTTTTATCCGAACATTTTTATTCCACTTACTTAAATGCAACTGTTTTACATTACAAAATAAAAAAAAGAGTCTTCAGCCTAACTCTTTTTCTCTTTGCCTCTTTTACCTCTTTGCCTAAAACTCAGCACTCTTCGGTGTCCTTGGAAAAGCAATTACATCACGGATATTCGTCATCCCGGTAACAAACTGTACCATTCTTTCAAAGCCCAATCCAAAGCCCGCATGAGGTACCGTACCAAAACGTCTTGTATCCAAATACCACCAGAGTTCATCTGCGGGTATATTCAGTTCTTTCATCCGGGCTTCTAATTTATCCAGCCTTTCTTCTCTTTGCGAACCACCAACAATTTCGCCAATACCAGGCGCCAGTATATCCATCGCCGCTACGGTCTTTCCATCTTCGTTCTGCCGCATGTAGAAGGATTTGATAGCCGCAGGGTAGTTAGTAAGAATTACTGGTTTCTTAAAGTGCTTTTCTACTAAATACCTTTCATGTTCACTTTGCAGATCCATTCCCCAGCCAGTGATCGGGTACTGAAATTTCTTTTTCTTATTATGATTGCTTTCTCTTAAAATATCAATCGCTTCTGTATAGGTCAGCCGTTCAAAATTATTATTCAAAACAAACTCCAGTTTGGCGATAAGACCCATTTCGCTTCGCTTGTCCTGTGGCAACTGTTTTTCTTCCTCTTCCAGTCGTTGGGCTAAAAATTCCAGGTCTTCGCGGTTGTGATCCTTCGCATATAGAATAAGATATTTGATGAACTCTTCGGCGAGGTTAGCATTATCTTCCAGGTCATAAAATGCCATTTCGGGTTCTATCATCCAAAACTCTGCAAGGTGTCTTGCTGTGTTGGAGTTTTCTGCACGAAAGGTTGGTCCGAAAGTATAGATATCACCAAACGCCGTAGCGCCTAATTCTCCTTCTAATTGTCCACTTACTGTCAGGTTCGTGCTGCGTCCAAAGAAGTCTTCTTTATAGTTGATGCCTCCATCTTCATTTTTAGGCGTGTTTTCAAATGGTAGTGTCGTTACCCTGAACATTTCACCCGCGCCTTCCGCATCGCTGGCGGTAATGATCGGCGTATGCATGTAAACAAACCCTTTTTCATTAAAGAATTTATGAACGGCGAATGCCAGTGCATGCCTTACACGAAATACTGACCCGAATGTATTGGTACGAAAACGGAGATGAGCTATTTCTCTTAAAAATTCAACAGAATGTTTTTTGGGTTGCAGGGGGTATTTTTCCGCATCGCTATCGCCCAGTATTTCAATCGTAGTGGCATTGAGATCCATTTTCTGTCCTTTTCCCAGCGATGGAACAATCACACCGGTAACTTTCAAAGAAGCCGACGTTGTGATCCTTTTTAATAACTCCTCATCAAATTTTCCCAGGCCCGCAACCACCTGCAGGTTGTTATTAGTAGAACCGTCATTTAAAGCAATGAACTGGTTGTTGCGGAATGTACGTACCCATCCCATTACAGTTACTTCCTGGCCGGCAGGTTCCAGCGTCAGCAATTCCTTTATTTTTACCCGCTTATTAAACATATTCTTGTTTTAAGTCCAAAGGACTCCTTTGGAGGACGGCAAAGATAAAGCACGGATGGGTGGATTGACCAGCCTTTAGGTATAAATGCTTATTTTATATAAATCCCTACGATGTTTTTACATCAGGAATATTGGTCAAATTGACCAAATACAAGCAACTGTTAATATAATTCAGGTGCTTGAGGCGGGCGCCAAAAATTTTTGTTTTTACGAAAAAGACCGTATTATTGCATCGGAAAGAGGCTGATAAGTATATTGTTCTCCTGTTTTATTGGCTCATCAGAAACCTACCTATCCATTCAAGTAAACTCAACTTTTCAAATTTTTTTTCAGATTTAGTGATCAGGTCACTGTGTTAAACCTCAAGATTTTTGTATGTACGATATTCTGCAACTGAACGATATGCTCGTTCCTGAACTGCTTGACATTGCCGAGCAGTTAAACATTCCCAATGCTAAAAAATTAGACAAACAAGGTCTTATTTATAAAATTCTGGATGGCCAGGCCATTGCCGGCTCCAAAGGGGGTGCGAATCCCGAAGAGAAAGGAAAACGCAAAAGGATCATCAAAGCCACGACAAGCAATTCTACGGAAGAAGCATTAGTGGAAGATAGTTCAGCACCGCCGACCGCTTCTGAAAAAAGGATACTTAAAAAACCAGCAGCAGCTCCGCCTGCCGCCCGCAAAGAAGAAAAACACCCGGTAAAAAAAGGCCGTAAAAAACCGGATGAAAAGGAAGCCGCTGAACCTGTTGAGGAAGAGCAGCCGGAATTAGAGAACGATGGTCAATCGTCTTTTGAAGAACAAGGAGAAGGTGAAGAGCAACAAGGCGAAGGCGGCCAGCAAGAAGGTGGCTATGACAATTCGAATACAAGGCCTTCCGGTTCAGAAAATAATTTCGCCCAAAACAAGCCTTCCTATCCGCAAAGACGTGAACAGAATTTCAATATCGAATTTGATGGCGTCATTCTTTCAGAAGGTGTATTGGAAATGATGCCCGACGGTTATGGTTTCCTCCGTTCTTCAGATTATAATTATTTATCTTCTCCTGATGATGTATACGTTTCTCCATCACAAATAAAATTGTTTGGTTTAAAAACAGGTGATACGGTACATGGCGCTGTACGTCCACCCAAAGAAGGTGAAAAATATTTTG
>JANOCH010000325.1:0-2659 GCA_031412015.1 Chitinophagaceae bacterium | reverse complement strand
GCATGGATTCAGGTTAGTATTATAAAATGGGGAAAATAGTCATCAAAATTTTCGCCTTGATCCCCGCAATGTTTCAATCCTATATTGTTTGATCAGGTAGCCAGGAGTTCTCCAGCCTTTTTCTTTATCACATCGCTGATCATTCCTTTAAAAAAAGAAAGGGCAAAGGGTAATTGGCCATCAATGGTAATCTCTTTTTCTTCCACTTTTAATATCCCGGAAAGATCAAATCCCTTAGCAGAGAAACTAAACTCGCCTTCATTTCCGTTCCATTTTTCAGAAACATCTTTGATAGTACCTTTTTGTTCCTCCTGCAATTTCTTTAACAGGCCTTGTATGCGTGAAAGCGCCTCCTGTTGGGGCAATGAATGAGGTATCGTTATATCCAGTTTAGCCATAAGGCTTTAAAGTTATGCCGTAATCAGGGTAAAACAAATTAACCAAGACCCTTTAACCATTTTACCAGGTCATCCTTAGCTTGCCCGGTTTTCTGCTGGATCTTTCCCCACCATTCATCATCCTTGCCTTCCTCATACTTCAGATCATCATCTGTTAAATCAGCATACTTCTGTTTAAGTTTTCCTTTCCATTCATTCCATTGTCCTTTTACTTCCATTTTATCCATAACAAGTATTTTTAAATTGAGTAATTAATACCGTCATAGAGGATAAAAAACTATGCCAACTCAATAGTGGCAAAAAAAAACCCGATCCATGTAGTCCTATTTCAAATTCTCCTTCATCCTGTATTTGACTATCCTTTTTATAAGGTCAATCGGTAATGGTTTGTCAAGCGGAAATTGTACAGTCCCTTTACCTGACCGGTAAGGCTTGATCTCTTTTTCAAAGGATGCATTTCCGGTTGGCGCCGGGTAGAGGCTGATATGATTTTTATAACCCGCAAAATATATCAGGTACTTTTTGTTCATGGTGAAGGTCGGGATGGCATAACTGATCGTTTCTTCGGTATCCGGTGCCGTATTTTTTATTATTGCCCTGACCTGCTCAAGTACTTTTTGTGTTTCCTTTGGAAATCCGGCAATGTATTCATCTATGCTGACAGGTTTCTTGGTAGCCATAAGCTTATATTTTTGAACTCAGTAGTAAATCCCGATGAAAATGATTCGATCTCATCACCCAAAACTATAAATAGATATTCTATTTTATGCGGTGCGGAAATGACTTTATAACGGGGTGTTTGCGACCAGGCAATGGCTACATTTTATACTTAAAAAATTATATTCCTGTCTCATACTACGTTATCCCTAATGGTATTGACCAGTATTAACGCATTTGCCTAAAAGGCGATTTCTAAGTATTAACCAATAGGCTGCTTTCTTAGGCTGTTGCTAAGTAACAATAGTTTCGGTCAGGTAGCCAACATATTCCTTCTGAAATTTCTTTTACACTGATTTATAAATTAGGTAATACCGTTATCTTTATTTTATTCAATCAGTAGCACAAGCCAATTATTTATGAGAAAGTATCTTTTGCTTACCTGCGTCTTTGCAGCGATTACAGCCAATCTCTTTGCCCAAACCCCGCTAATTAACGCTAAGAAAAGAACGGCCACGATCACCATCAATGGCAACCCAAATGAAAGTAACTGGCAGTTCACCAACACAGCCGCGAAAACAATCATCGGAACACCGAATAACACGACAACGTTTGCCGTGCTATGGGATGCCCAGTATTTATATATTGCGGCAAGGGTAACTGATGCCAACAAGTTCAACGACTCAGCCAATCCCTGGGACGATGATGCGATAGAGATCTATATAGATGCGGACAATAATGGCGGCACCTCCTATGGCGTCAATGACCGGCAATTCATGAAAGAATGGAATAGTTCCGCCATTTGGGAAAAAACCAGCAAAACGACCGGCGTTACGCATGCGTGGTCTAATATCACAGGTGGCTATGCCGTTGAAATGAGGATAGCCTGGAGCAATATGGGAATAGTGAATCCTGCCGCCGGCTTTACTATTGGCTTCGACATTGCCAACGATGATGATGATAACGGAGGTACAAGAGAAAGCCAGCGTATGTGGGCGGGGGATGCCAACAACTGGCAGTATCCCCAGAACTTTGGTGATGTCGTATTGACGGACGGCACCGATACGCAGGCGCCGACAGCGCCAACCAATCTTGCGGCTTCGACGATTACCCAGTCATCACTGACATTGAACTGGACCGCCTCTACCGACAATATTGGTGTCACCGGTTATGATGTATTCAGGAACGGAACAAAAATCAATAGTTCGCTGGTAACAACCACTACTTACAATGCTACCGGTTTATCTGCTTCAACCGCTTACCAGTTTTATGTACAGGCAAAAGATGCAGCAGGCAATATTTCGGCCAACAGTAATACTATAAATGTCACCACACCGGACACCCAAGCGCCGACGGCACCCACTAATCTTAACGCCTCTGCCATTACTCAAACATCATTGACCTTGAGTTGGACAGCTTCCACTGATAATGTTGGAGTGACCGGCTATGATGTGTACCAGGGCGGAATAAAGATCAATGGTTCGTTAATAACTTCTACCTCCTATAATGTTTCAGGGTTAACTGCTTCCACTGCCTACCAGTTTTATGTACAGGCAAGAGATGCGGCGGGGAATACATCTGCGAACAGCAGTATTTTAAATGTA